>JAOUEK010000113.1 GCA_029858755.1 Thermoleophilia bacterium | reverse complement strand
GGCATCGCGCGCCTATTGATGGAAGCAGCGGAGGCTCAGGCGCGCGCGGAGGGGAAGACGCTGCTCGTGCTGGACACCGTCACCGGCGATGCGGCGGAGCGGCTCTACGGGCGCATGGGCTGGACGAGGGCCGGCGTGATCCCGGACTACGCGCTCTACCCGGACGGGCGGCTCTGCGACACGACCGTCTTCTGGAAGCGGGTGTGAGCGAGGCGACGCTCGGCGCCGAGCGCCACCGTGCGGTCGTCCGATGTCAACGTGCGTGTCGGTGACGACGATGGTGATGCTCGGCTGGGCCGGTCTCGGCTACCGGTCGCCGCGACACCGTGCGGAGCGGTGCGCCGAGGCGGAGAGATGGCTCGACGTGCACCGGGGTCTTGGACTGCGTGCTCGTTCACGTCGACGGTTCGACGAGCACTTCGCGACTGCGGAAGCCGCTGGTGCGGGCGTCCCGTCGCCGGTCGAGGAGAACGCCGCGGGAAGCCAGCGCCAGTACCGTGCCGAGGGCCTCGAGGGTCACCGCTGGACGTTCGCCGAGCGCTTCGGCCCATCTACGCCATCCTGCTCCGCGGGCCCCCGACACGCCCGCCACGAGGCTCGTAGGGCTCGGGCCGTGGGCACGCTTGGCGACGTCAGGAGGCCAGCGCGAACACCCTGCAGGGCTCTGGGACGCCGTGGAGCCGGTGCTCGCCGCGGTCTTCGAACCGCAGCCCCGAGCCGGCGACGAGATCCTTGACGGTGCCCGAGACGAGCACCTCGCCGGGGGAGGCGAGCGACGAGATCCGGGCTCCGATCGAGACGGCGATGCCCGCGATCTTCCCGTCGCTGAGCTCGCACTCCCCGGTGTGGAGCCCGGCCCGGATCTCGATCTCGACCGATCGCAGCCCCTCGCGGATCGCGGCGGCCGCCTGGACGGCGCGCGCCGGCCCGTCGAAGGCGGCGAAGAAGCCGTCACCCGCCGTGTCGAGCTCGCGGCCCTGAAAGCGTGCAAGCTCACGTCGCACGAGCGCATGGTGCCGCTGGAGGAGGTCGCTCCACGCCGCGTCGCCGATGCGGGCCGCACGCTCGGTCGAGCCGACGATGTCCGTGAAGAGGACGGTGGTGAGCACCCGCGTCGAGCCGCTGCGCTGCGTGAGCCCCGAGACGAACTGCTCGGTCGCCTCCATCGTCGCGCGGTGTGCGTCGTCGTCGACCCAGGTGTAGACGCCGCGGAGCCCCGGCAGCTCGGCGATCGCGGCGCCTCGGATCCTCTGCGCCGCGAAGTGCCCGGGGCCGGGGAGCGCAGGCCGCGGGAGGACGAGCGTCGGCACGCGGACTGCCGCCAGGACGTCCGTCACGTCGAGCTCCATCGCGGCACGGAACGAGGTGAGCGCGGCACCAGGGCTCAGGCTGCGGCGCATGTGCCAGACGAACCAGTCGCGGAAGGCATCGTCCTCCGCCGCCTCCGGTGCCCATTCGCGCGCGAGGTCCTCCAGATAGCGTCGCTCTCCCCAGCCGGCCCGGACCTCGGTGAGCCGGTCGCGCCATTCCTCCTCGGTGGGAGCCCAGGGGTACTCGGTCGAGCGGGTTCCTCTGATCCTAGGGTCGAAGAGGACGAGACCGGCGCAGCGCTCGGGGTAGGTCGCCGCGAAGAGCACCCCGATGCCGGTGCTGATGCCGCCCGTCCAGAGCACGGCGGTGTCCGAGCCGGCGGCGTCCATCACGGCGCGGACGTCGTCCATCGCGGTCTCGACCGACTGCACCTCGCGTACGCGGTCGGACAGGCCCGTCCCCCGCTTGTCGAGCATCAGAACACGACCACAGGCGGCGAGCCCCTCGACGTGGCGTACGAGCAGCGGTTGCTCCCACGTCGACAGCAGGTCGCCCGTGACGCCGCGTACGAAGACGATGTCAGGAGATCCGGTGCCGACGACTTGGTACGCGATCGCGACGTCGCCGCTGCGGGCGTAGCTCACCTCCGGCGGCTGCACAGCGAGAGTCTCTCCGATCGACGTCACCAAGGCCAGGTTCCGGCGCGCCGGCGAGCAGCTAGACTGCGGCGACACGGACGCGTACCGACGGCGCACGCGCGCCTTCCTTATCCGTTCGCAGGGTCTGGGAGGCGAGAGCTTGGACATACGCGCGGCGGAGCACGGCGTCGAGACGGCAGGCGGCTCGCACGGCTGGAAGAAGGTGGTCGGCGGGATCACGTTCGGCGTCCTCTCCATCGCCGCCACGGTCCTCGTCGCTCGGCACCTGACCAGCGCGTCGTGGCCGCTGCAGCACGCCGACCTGTCGCTCGTCCTCGTCGGCGCCGCGGCCTACCTCGCGAGCTTCGGCTTCCGCGCGCTCGGCTGGCGGCTGATGTTTCCGAGGCTCGGCCGTCCCGGCCGCTCCCGGTGCCTCGCCGCGTGCGGGGCGGCGGCGGCCAGCGGCGCCGTCCTGCCCTTCCGGCTCGACTACCTGGTGAAGATCGGTGTCCTGCGGCGGATGCGCGGGTCGACGCTCGGCATCGACACGATCGTGCTCTCGATCGTCGCACTCGGCATCCTCGACTCGGTCGCGATGCTCCCGCTCGCGGTCTCGGCGCTCGCCACCTCGGGGCCGGTGTTCCGCGCGCCGCTCGTCGTCGTCGTCCTCTTCTGCGTCGGCTGCCTCGGCGTCCTCATCGCGGGGCCGAGGCTGGTGCGCCTGCCGCTCGTGCACCGCTCCAGCCGGGTGACCGCCCTGTGCCGCCGCATCGCCGAGAACACGGTGCTCACGCGCTCGACGCTCGTCGCCGGCATCTCGCTGCTCGCCTGCTGGACGTCGCGCGCGCTCGGCAGCGCGTTGCTGCTGATGGCGCTCGGCGGCGGGTTCTCGCCGACCCTGGCGCTCGTCATCCTCTGCATGGCCGGAGCCACCTCGATCCTCCCGATCACGGCCGGGGGCGCGGTCGCGGGCATGGGTGCGACCGCGGGCGTGCTGTTCGCGCTCGGCGCCTCGAAGGACGTGGCGATCAACTTCCCGCTCGCCTCCGGGCTGCTGCTCACGGCGGCCGCACTCATCGCCGCTCTCGTCGGGCTCGCCTGCTCGCTCGTCGGAGCGCGCGGCCGTCTCGCCGTGCCGTGAGCCCGGGAGGCGTCTCGGCTGCATTCTCCCCGGCGTAGACTCGACCCGTGGCGGGCGGCGAGCACGTGACCCGGGCCGAGCTCCTGCGCCTGCTGGCGGACCTCGTC
The DNA here is from genome assembly GCA_029858755.1 of Thermoleophilia bacterium. Taxonomy (GTDB): domain Bacteria; phylum Actinomycetota; class Thermoleophilia; order Gaiellales; family Gaiellaceae; genus Gaiella. The sequence continues at coordinate 3,411 of JAOUEK010000113.1, read as the reverse complement.
GACACGACCGACCCGGGGCATCCGACGCGGGTGGCGATCGACGGCCCCGACGCCGCCGGCAAGACGACGTTGGCTGGCGAGCTCGCGGCGGCGCTCCGGGACCGCGGCCGCGAGGTGCTCCAGGCCTCCATCGACGGCTTCCACCGTCCCCGGACGGAGCGCTACGCGAGAGGCGAGGGCTCCCCCCTGGGCTACTACGCGGATTCGTTCGACCACGAGGCGCTGCGCTCGCTGCTGCTCGAGCCGCTGGGGCCGGGTGGGAGCCGTGCCGTCCGCACCGCGGTCTTCGACTTCCGCGCCGACGAGCACGTCGACACCCCTCCGCTCGACGTCGGGCGACGCGCCGTGCTCGTCTTCGACGGGGTCTTCCTGCTGCGCCCCGAGCTGCAGGAGCTCTGGGACGTGCGCGTGTTCGTCGCGGCCAGCTTCGAAGAGACGCTGCGACGGGCGCTCGCGCGCGACGTCGAGCTCTTCGGCTCGGCGGAGGCGGTCGAGCGCCGCTACCGCGCCCGCTACATCCCCGGGCAGCGCCTCTACTTCGCCGAGGCGCGCCCCGAGCGCCACGCCGACGTCGTCGTCCTGAACGACCGGCCCGAGGCGCCTCGGCTGACCGTGCGGCGCGCCCCGCGTCAGCGCGCGCCGAGCGGCTCGAGCCCGGTGATCTCGTAGCGGAAGAAGACGCCGTCCTCCCAACGGTCGGTGCCGTAGTGCCAGCCCGCCCGGCCCGCGTTGGGGATCGTGAGCCCGCCGAACGTCTCCCAGGCAAGCGTCTCGACGCCGAACGGGTGCAACCCGTAGGTCCCGCTGCCGTCCGGGTCGCCCCACCGGTCGAACCAGACGCGCTCCACCCGGGCGCGCTCGTCGAGGCCGTAGTGGAGCTCCAGCAGGTGCGCGTCGAGGCCGAGCCGCGCAACGAGATGCCTTTCGTCCACCGTCGACCACTCGACGCCGAAGCGCGGCAGGAGCGCCGTCGGGATCCACACCGCCTCGCCGGCGATGCGGCCGGCGGCGCTGCGGGAGACGTCGGGCCCGCGCGCACTCGTCACGGGGACGACCCCGATCAGCCTCCAGCGCATCTCGCCCGCTCCGCCGAGGTAGCGGTCGAACCCGGTGATCGGGCCCACGCGCACGGCCCACACGAACCCGGCGTGAGGGGCGAGCACCTCGCTGCCCGAGAACCGTCGCCAGCGCCCGAGCCGGATCTCGCCGCGCATCTCCAGCCGCGCGCTCGTCACGAGCGGCGTCCCCGGGGCGATCGCGCCGCCGAGCATCTCGCGCACGGGCTCGGCGAGGCCGTCGAGCTCGACCTCACCGAACACGCCGGTGGCAGGCTGCCGCAGCAGCCGCTCGGCCTCCCGCACGGCGCGGCTCGTCAACTCCCCACCACTACCACCACGCCAGCGTAGACGGTGCCCGGACGCCGGAGGCAGCGCGGCCGTGCCCCGGCCGGCGCGACCGGTCTCGGCTCGCAGTGAGCTGCCGCGGGAAGGACGAGCGGGACAGCTACGTTGACGCCGGGGCATGGCCACGCTCTTCGACTCGCTCACCCAGCGCTCCGTCACGCTCCCGAACCGGATCGTCGTGTCGCCGATGTGCCAGTACTCGTCGGTGGAGGGGATGCCGAACGAGTGGCACGAGGTGCATCTCGGCAGCCGGGCGGTCGGCGGCGCGTCGCTCGTCTTCACGGAGGCGAGCGCGGTGCTGCCTGAAGGGCGGATCTCGCCGGCCGACGCCGGCATCTGGAACGACGCACAGGCCGAGGCATGGGCGAGCATCGCGCGCTTCGTGGTGCGGGCCGGCGCAATGCCGGGCATGCAGCTGGCCCACGCCGGCCGCAAGGCGAGCACCGACGTGCCCTGGCGTGGGCGCGGTTCCGTCGATCCGGCCGACGGCGGCTGGCAGCCGGTCGCGCCGAGCCCGATCCCGTACGACCCGGCGGGCCCGTCGCCGAGGCCTCTCGACGACACGGCGATCCACGACGTCGTCGCCGCGTTTCGCGACGCCGCGGTGCGGGCCGGCGAGGCCGGTTTTCGCGTCGTCGAGCTCCATGCCGCGCACGGGTACCTGCTCCACGAGTTCCTCTCTCCGCTGGCGAACGAGCGCACGGACGCGTACGGGGGCGGCTTCGACGGCCGGACGCGACTTCTGCTCGAGGTCGCCGACGCCGTCCGCTCCGTGTGGCCGGAGGAGCTGCCGCTGTGGGTGCGGATCTCGGCGACCGACTGGGCCGACGGAGGCTGGGACCTCGAGCAGAGCGTCGAGCTCGCGCGTCTGCTCTCCGCCCGGGGGGTCGACCTGATCGACGTCTCCTCGGGCGGCCTGGTGCCGTACCAGCGCGTCGAAGCCGGCCCCGGCTACCAGGTGCCCTTTGCCGAGCGGATCCGTCGCGAGGCGGGGATCGCCACCGGCGCGGTCGGGCTGATCACAGAGCCCGCGCAGGCCGAGGAGATCGTGGCGTCAGGGCGCGCCGACGTCGTCCTGCTCGCGCGGGAGCTGCTCCGCGACCCCTACTTCCCGCGCCGCGCAGCGCGGGCCCTCGGCGCCGAGCTCGCGCCGCCCGACCAGTACCGCCGCGCCTGGTAGCCGTCAGTCGAGCCGGTCGAGGGCGAGCAGCAGCCCGGCGACCGACGCTGCGCCCTGGATCTCGCCGGCTGCGATCAGCTCCGGGATGCCGTCGAGCGGGACGACCACCACGTCCGGGGTCTCCATCTCGTGCCGTTCGGGCTCGTGCAGCAGCTCTGCGTCCCGGGCGAGGAAGACGTGCCCCTGGTTCGCCGCCTTCGAGGCGTCAACGTCGAGCGAGGCGAGGAGCTCGAGCGAGGGCGCTTCGTAGCCCGTCTCCTCACGCAGTTCCCGTGCCGCCGTCTGCGTGGGCGTCTCGCCGTCGTCGACCTTGCCACCCGGGAGCTCGAGCGTGATTCGTCCCACGCCTTGCTTCCACTGGCGCGCCAGAACGACCTGCCGATCGGGAGTGACGGCGACGACGAGGGCGTAGTCCTCGAGCACGCCGACGAGGTAGTCGTCGACGATCCGTCCGCTGGGAAGGCGGAGCGTGTCGCGCCGGATGCGGAAGTGCGGGTGGTCGAAGGCGGGCTCCGAGTCGAGCTGCTCCCATGCGTCCGGCATCGCCGGATGCTAGCCGGCGAGCCCCCGGACGCCCCTTCCGTGCCGGGGACGCGCCCCCGACGCGGACGCTTCCCGTCCTCAGGGCGATCGCGGCCCGGCCGTCGGCTCCGCCCGGTCACGGGATCTGCCACTCGCCCGCGAGCAGCCGCGGCACGAGGTCGTCGAGGATCCGCAGGGTCATGCCCCAGAGCACGTGGCCCTCGAGGTCGATGCCCTCGACGAGCAGCGGGTCGGGATGACGGAGCGAGGTGAAGGGGAGCATCCCTCGTGCGCCGGGATCGGCGA
>JAOUEK010000111.1 GCA_029858755.1 Thermoleophilia bacterium | reverse complement strand
AGGGGCCGGTGTACGTGCGCGACGAGGACGCGCTCTACTTCACGACCGTGCCGCGCCGCGGGCGCCGCGCGAGTGGGAGCGTTCCGCGCGTCGCGATCAAGCGCGTCGCCCTCGACGGCCTCCGCTTCCGGCTTGCGCCGGAGCGCGTCACCGTCGTGCGCGCCGACGCGAACGCCGCCAACGGGATGACGCTCGGCTCCGACGGGCGCCTGCTCGTGTGCGAGCAGGGGACACGGCTCGAGCCGGCCCGCATCAGCGCCTTCGACCCGCGCACGGGCGAGGTGGAGACGGTCGTCGGCGGCTTCGGCTGCCGACCGCTCAACTCGCCGAACGACGTCGTCGCGCGCAGCGACGGCACGATCTGGTTCACCGACCCGACGTACGGCCACCTGCAGGGGTTCAGGCCGGCGCCGGCGCTCGGCGAGCACGTCTACCGCTTCGACCCGGCGACCGGCGTGCTCACCGTGGTCGCGAGCACGTTCGACAAGCCGAACGGGATCGCGTTCTCGCCGGACGAGCGCACGCTCTACGTGGGCGACAGCGGAGCGATCCACGGCCCGGGCGACTACGACGCGGCGCGTCCGCGGCGGGTCCTCTCCTTCGGCGTGGGGCGCGGCGGGGCCGTCGGCGCGCCCACGGCCTTCGCCGGCGCCATTCCCGGCTTCCCCGACGGGATCACCACCGACGCCGACGGCCGCGTCTACGTCTCCGGCGCCGGCGGGGTGCTCGTGCACTCCCCGTCCGGCCGGCTCCTCGGAGAGATCCGCCTGCCGGGCGCAGTCAACTTCACCTTCGGCGGCCCCGACCGCACCGTCCTCTTCATCACCGCGGACACGGCCGTGTGGGCCGCCGTCCTCGCAGCGAAAGGAGCCTGACCCGTGAACGTCTCCCGTCAGCGCCGCGTCGTCGACGACGCCGGCGCAACCTCAGTGATCGACGCCGCCGAGCGTTTCGCGCTCGAGCGCGGCCACCGCGTCGTGATCGCCGTCGTCGACCCGGCCGGCGAGCTGATCCAGCTCCGCCGCACGCCGGGGGCGCAGATCGCAAGCTCCCGCGTCGCGGTGGACAAGGCGCGCACCGCCGCGATCTTCGTCCGCCCGAGCCGGGAGCTCGAGGAGCAGGTGGGCGCGGGGCGCCTCGGCGCGCTTGCGCTGCACGGCGCCGCCGCCCTCACGGGCGGGATCCCGCTCGTCGTCGACGGCGAGGTCGTCGGCGCGATCGGCACGAGCGGCGAGACGCCGGACGAGGACGAGGCGATCTCGCTCGCCGGCGCGGCGGCAGGGTTGTCCACCGCGTCGTCGCCCGTGCTCACCTTCGCCGGCGCGCAGCTCGCCGCCGAGGCGGCGGGCGCCGCGGCGGCCGCCCGGGGCGTCGCTCCGGTTGCGGCGGTCGTCGACGCGGGCGGCAGCCTCGTCTACCTGCACCGGCCGGACGCGGCGCAGGTGGCGAGCGTCGGCGTCGCGACCGACAAGGCTCGGACCGCCGCCATCTACCGCCGGCCGAGCAAGGACTTCGAGCAGCAGGCCTCCGGCGGTCGCGCCTCGGCGTTGCACCTCGCCCGCGCGGTGCCGTTGCAGGGCGGCGTGCCGATCCTCGTCGGCGGCGAGGTAGCAGGCGCGATCGGCGTCAGCGGCGCCTCCTCGGCCGACGAGGACCAGGAGCTGGCGGTGCTCGGTGCGGAGGCGGCGGCAGCAGCCGCGGCCGCTGCCGAAAACGGCGGGGGCACGGCCCTGTACTTCCCCGGCCGGGAGGTCGAGGAGCGATTCCGCACCGGCGGCCTGCTGCTCGACGCGCAGGGCTACAAGATCGACGCCGGCCGGCGCGAGGCGCCCGGCGAGGTCGAGTACCACGAGCGGGTCGTCGACGTGATGCGCGTCGTCGACGGCACGGCGACCGTCGTCACCGGCGGTGAGATGGTGGACGCCCGCGACGTCGCACCGGGCGAGCGGCGCGCGGCCAGCGTCGAGGGCGGCGTCACACACACGCTCGCCGCGGGCGACGTGCTCGCCGTGCCCGCCGGCGTGCCTCACCAGTTCACCGAGGTCTCCGAGCCGTTCCTCTACTTCGTCGTCAAGGTCGAGGCCTGAGATGGCCGCGGTCGACTCCCTCGTCACCGCTGCCCGGCTCCCCGGGCCTCCCGAGCTCCTGCCCGGGCGGCCCGACGCGATCGTCGACCTGCAGACGGACGAGGGCATGGCCCTCGTCCGCGGGCAGTGGCGCTACGAGGACTGCCTGGTCGAGAAGGTCGAGTTCCTGGAGCTCGGCTCCGAGGCCGACCCGCTCGGCCCGGGTACGGTGCCGAACAGCACCTACCACGTGATCCCGCACGCCGAGGCCCCGGACTTCGAAGACTCCGACTGGCGCGTGCTGCAGCCGGAGGAGACGATGCTCCGCCTCGGGAACGGGCGCGTCTGCTTCAGCTGGTACCGGACCTCCGTCACGATCCCGGAGCGGATCGGCGAGCTCGACCCGACCGGTGCCACCGTCGTCTTCGAGGTGGTGATCGACGATTACGCCGAGGTGTGGGTGGACGGCCGCCTGCCGCTCGCCCTCGGCCAAACGGGCGGCCAGGTTGCGGCGGGCTTCAACGCCCCGAACCGCGTCGTGCTCACGCGCGACGCGCGGCCCGGCGACACGTTCCAGGTCGCCGTGTTCGGCATCAACGGCCCGATCTCGGCCGCGCCTGCCAACTACATCTGGATGCGCAGCGCCACGCTCGACGTCTACGCTGGCGAGCGGGCGCGCGTCGGCGAGCCGGCCGAGCTCGAGGTCGAGCGGCTCGACCCGGCTCTCGACCGGGCTCTCCCCGAGGAGGCCACGCTGGAGCGGGTCGCCGGCGGGTTCGAGTTCACCGAGGGCCCGGTGTGGACACGCGACGGCGCGCTGCTCTTCAGCTCCCCGAACACGAACGCGATCTACCGCTGGGCCCCCGAGGGCGCCGTCACGGTGTTCCGCCCCAAGAGCGGCTACACGGGCGTGGACGTCGGCCGCTACCACCAGCCGGGCTCCAACGGCCTCACGTTCTCGCCGGACGGGCTGCTCACGCTGTGCCAGCACGGCAACCGGCGCGTGCTCCGGGTCAACCCGCACGGAGACACGACCGTGCTCGCCGACCGCTACGAGGGGAAGCGGCTGAACAGCCCCAACGACCTCGTCTACCGCTCGGACGGGACGCTCTACTTCACCGACCCGCCCTTCGGGCTGCCGGGGGTCTTCGACGACCCGGCGAAGGAGCTCGACTTCTCCGGCGTCTTCTTCGTGCGCGGCGGCGAGGTGCGTCTCGGGACCGACGAGCTCGCCGGCCCGAACGGGCTCGCCTTCTCGCCCGACGAGCGGTTCCTCTACGTCGGCAACTGGGATCCCGAGTGGAAGGTCGTGATGCGCTACGAGGTCGCCGCCGACGGCGCACTCTCCGGAGGCGTGGTGCTTGCCGACCTCACGGGCGAGGACGGGGAGGACGCGATCGACGGGATCAAGGTCGACGAGGCCGGGAACCTGTACGTCTGCGGCCCGGGCGGGATCTGGATGCTCGCACCCGACGGCACCCGCCTCGGGTTGCTCCGGCTCCCGGAGGCGCCGCACAACCTCGCCTTCGGCGACGCCGACGGGCGCACGCTCTACGTCACGGCGCTGACCGGCGTCTACCGGCTGCGCCTCGAGATACCGGGCATCCGCCCCACCTAGAGAGGAGACGAACCATGGTCGACGCCCTGCAGCCGGGCAAGGTCTTCCCGGACTTCGAGCTACCCGACGACCTGGGGGCGATGCACAGGCTGTCGGAGCTGCAGCACGGCAACCCGATGGTGCTGATGCTCGCCCGCGGCGAGCACTGCCCGCGGGAGCGTCAGCACCAGCGGGAGCTCGTCAAGCTCCACGACTTCTGCCCGGTCGCCTTCACCGAGATGGTGAGCATCTTCCCCAACACCCAGCACGACACGAACAAGATGAAGATCGCCACCGGGGCGTTCTGGACGTACCTCGCCGACGAGGAGCTCGAGGTGCAGCGCACCCTCGGCATCCGCGAGTACACGGACTCCCACCACGACGCCAACGTGCCGATCACGCTCGTGCTCGCGCCGGGCCTGGAGATCGACAAGGTCTACAACGGCTACTGGTTCTGGGGCCGCCCGTCCCCGTACCGGCTGTGGGAGGACCTCGCCGACCTCTTCCGGCGGATCAAGCCCGACTTCGACCCGCTCACCGACGAGGCGCGGGCGGCGTGGGAGGCCGCCCAGCTCGCCGGCGCCCCCGCCGGGCACTGACGCCGCCAGCTGCCAGGTCGCGCGGTGCGTCGCCGCGCGGCCCGGCTTGCGCTCTGGAGAGGGCATGCTCGCGCAGGCGAGACCCCTACGGTTCCGCGCTCTGTGGTGCGGAGTGCACCATCCACACGTTCGGCTCGATGTACACGCCTTGGTCCCTCTCGCGGTCGATCTCCACGGGCACCAACGCGCCTGGCACGACGTAGGCGCCGCTGTCGGGAAACGTCATCTCCGTCCACTCCTCCCACTCCGCCAAGCTGCCTGTGGTCACCGTTGAGGTCGGAGCGACCTTGACGATCTTGGCGCCGAGGCGCTCGTGCGTTCTCAGCCAGGGGTCGAAATGTCTCCCGTCCGGCCGGCGCCATTCGACGTAGCGGTCGATCGGGGTCAAGGGATAGCGGTGTTTCAGGGTCGGCCGCACCGGTGCGATCAGCGTGCCAAGTCCGTGGTCGCGCCCGATCTCGGCCATCCGCTCGATCATGCGGCGGCTGAGCCCCTGGCCGCGACGCTCATCGGCGATTGTGATCCCGAGCGCGCAGAGGACCGTCGCCCGCGGAGGCCGAGGTCAGTGTCCACCCCGATGCGCTGTGGGCTGGACCGGCGGAGCATGGGTGGTGGAGGTGACGCCTGTGATGAACCGCAGGCTCATCGTTGTTGCGGCGATGGCTCTGGCCGTCGTCGTGATGGGCGTTGCCGTGATGAGCGTCGTCGGCTTCGGGTCGCCGCCAGAACGACCCGACCCGGCGCAGATGATCGACAGCGGCTCGTGGTACCGGAAGTTTCCGTGGCCTCACGACGGCCACCCCTACGAGACCGAGCACTTCGTCGTGTACAGCGACGGCGCCAGCTTGAACGCGCGACAGCAGCTCGCCGCCATCGCCGAGGAGGTGCTCGTCGAAGTGGTCGACGAGATGGGTGTCGACCCGGCGACGATGTTTCGCTACCCGGCCAGTCAGGACAAGATCGACATCTACGCCAGTCGCTACCACGTCCTCGAAGTCGGGGGCTTGAGCTTGGGAGCAACCGCGTACTACGCCGGGATCATCGTCCCGTCGCTCGACAGTGACGTGGTGCGCACCGATGAGGGCGTCCGGTTCGACTTGAAGCACGAGATGGTGCACGTGGTGGAGGCGCTGTTGAAGGGCAACTTCGTGGGCGACATCCCCGTCGGTGACCCGCGCCGCATGCCAGTGTGGTTCAGCGAGGGCACGGCCGACGCCCTCACGGGAGGGGCAACCGGTGGTGCACCCCGGACGCTCGACAAGGTGAACGCCTTGATCGCCAAGTACGGCCGGATCAACCCCATCGCGTGGAGGGTCGACCTCCCCCCCTCGGAGGTCGGGGACGCGTATGCCAAGTACTACTACCCGATGGCTCAGCTCGCCGTCGAGTACCTCCTCGACGCCGACGGTCTGGGCAGATCCCCACACGACCTCGCAGCCGTGATGCTCGACATGGGTAGCGGCGCCTCCTTCGCTTCCGCCTTCGAGGCCCACATCGGCCTCAGCGAGTCCGAGTACGAGGCGCAGTTCTTCACGCGGATGGACGCCTACCTTCCCCAGAGCGAGTTTCCGCGCAAGACCGTCGGTGTAGCGCTGGGCTCGCTGCTGGCCGCGAGCCTCTTGGGCTGCTCATTGCTCTGGGGCTTCCGGCATTGGCCAGCCGTCGCCACGACAACAGGGGCAGTCAGCGAGCCAACAAGTGGCCGTCGCGGCCGGAGGGGGTTCGTCCTCGAGATCGCGGTGTCTGCGGTCTTGACCGTCGGGTTCGCGGCGCTCCTCCTCCACCTGATCGTGTTCGCCGACCTGCCGTCCTACATGTCAAGAGCACCTGGCTACTCGGCCACCGCGGCCTACCTGGTCGTCGCCGGCGCGATCCTCCTGTGGTCCGTTCGCCGCTGGGCCTACCAGCAGCGGGCTGCCTGGCTCATACCGCTGCTTCTGATCGCGGACGCAGTGCTCACGGTCACCATCCTTCATGAGACATGGCACAGATAGGCAGCCCACCGAGCCGCCAGATCGAGTCCCGATGCCTTGTCTCATCGACGCGAAGTCCTTCGATCGATCGCGGCCGAGATCTCACGCACACGGCCAGCCTCCGATCCCGCCGTCGTCGGCTGACATTCCCGAGCGGTGGCCCAACCGACAGGTGAGGGCTCCGCTGCCCTGGCGGCTCTCCCCGGTGCGCGACGTGCTCGCCCGCGCCGACGCTGACGTCCGCGGCCGTCCGGCACCCGCCGGCGCCGACGAACCCCCGATCGCACCACCACCCGTCCGCCGTCCCGCCGCCGTGAGGCTCGCACTCAGCCCTGTGCGACCGCGAACAGGCGGTGCGTGCCCTCGAGCCCCTTCAGCTCCACGTCACGGCTCTCGAGGAACTCGACGTCGCCGCC
>JAOUEK010000110.1 GCA_029858755.1 Thermoleophilia bacterium | reverse complement strand
GCAGGCTCGCCTGATCCTCGGGGCGCATGAACAGCATCTTGTCCACGAGCAGCTGGGAGTAGTAGGGGTCGTTGCCGCGGCAGAGGCCGAGCAGCAGGTCGATCTCGTTGATGCCCGAGAAGTCGCCGGCGTTCGCGCCCCGGTACTCCTGCCGGCCGACCCGATACGGCTTGTAGTACGGGCGGACGCTGTAGAAGAAGCGGTCGACGTCGAGCTCGGCGAAGAGCACGTCGTTGAACGCCGACACGTCCTCGAGCGCGCGCCGCGCGTCGTCGAACAGCGTCTCCGCCACGGGATGCGAGATGCCGAGCGGCGCGATCCGCGACAGCGCGTCGGCGGCGCGCTTGTAGGCGAAGATGCCGCGGGTGTTGTAGTCGAGGAAGAGGAACTCGTCGGGCAGCGACGTGAAGCTCTTCTGCCGCCCGTCGCGCGCGGCGTTGTGCGTCGCGAGATGGCCGGTCGCGAACCGCGGCACCATGCCGATCGAGGCGCCGATGTGCAGGCCGAGCGCGGTTGCCTCCTCGTGGGGGGACCTCCGCTCGAGAGCGGGGTTCGTCAGCTCGTGGCGCCGCAGCGAGGCCATGTACAGGCCGAGGTCGCCGAGCAGGTCGAACGCCCGGTCGAACCCCTCGTCGGTGTTGCCCTCGATCGCGAGCGCGCGCACGAACGCCCGGCCCTCCTCGAGGATCTGCTGCTTCAGCCCGTCGCCGACGCCCTCGACGTCGGAGCGGTCGTCCCGGGCGAAGTAGAGCTCCTCGAGCGCCGTGTTCAGCTCGACGAACGTGGAGCGGATCCACCGGTCGAAGGCTTCTGCGTTCCGGCTCACGTCGCTTCCCCCGCAGAGCGCGGAGCCGCGAAGGCACGGTGCTCGCGGCAATCCCGGAAGCGGCCGCTGGCGCGGCCGGTGCCGGCTGGAGACGCACCTGGCATCGACTCGGGACGCGTCAAGAGAAGGCCCGCTTGTCGTCGGCGCTCAGGCCGCGGCGCAGGTAGTCGGCCGTCCCCTGCTCGGCCAGCTCGCGCGCGCCGGCGAGCAGGGCCCCGTACGCCGCCGAGGCGAGGCCCGCCCCGGTCGAGACGCGGCGCACGCCGAGCGCCTCGAGCTCACGCACCGTCGGCATGGCCGGGAGCAGGAGGACGTTCACGGGGACACCGACCGCATCGACGACGGCGCCGATCTGGGCGGCGTGCAGCAGGCCGGGCGCGTAGACGACGTCGGCGCCTGCGTCGCGGTAGGCGACCAGGCGCGTGATCGTGTCGGCGAGGTCGGTGCCGCCGTGGAGATGGTTCTCCGCCCGGGCGGTCAGCGTCAAGCCGTGTCGGTGCGCGGCCTCGGCCGCCGCCGCCACGCGCCGGGCCGACGTCGTCGATCTCGTCGCGTGCGGGGTCGTAGTCCTCGATCGAGCAGCCTGCGGCGCCCGCGTCCGCCAGCAGCTCGACCGTCTCGGCGACGCCCTCGAGCGTGTCCGCGTAGCACCGCTCGCTGTCGACGGCGAGCGGGAGGTCGGTCGCCGAGGCGAGCGCGGCGACGTGCGCGACGAGCTCGTCGCGGGTGACCTCCTGGTCGAGCTTGCCGAGGCTCCAGGCCAGCCCTGCGCTCGTCGTCGCCAGCGCCTCGAAGCCGGCGGCCGCGAGCAGCCGTGCCGAGCCCACGTCCCACGGGTTCGGCATCACGAAGATGCGCTGACGGGCGTGCAGCTCGCGGAAGCGGGAACGGCGGTCGGCGACGGACACGAGCGGCCTCCCTGCAGCGTCGGTGGCGTGCCGACCCGAGCGTATCGGGACGGGACGGCAGACGTGCGGATTCCATCGCCCGACGGCGTCGCCGTGGTCGGCGTGGTGCTCGGCTGGGAGCGCGAGCGCGTCGAGCAGCTCGCGCCGCTGCGGTCGACCTTCTGACCGCCAGTGGAGCGATACGGTCGCGGAGCTCACGTGGAGCGCGTCGGCGAGGCCCGCGACCTCCGGGAACGACGGAGAGAAGACCAGGCGTCGGGCTGAAGCCCGGCGCCCTGGCGTGGTGCGAGCGAACGGTTAGGGAACGGTTGCGTCGCGGGCCGCTCTCCGCGGGCTCTCGACCCCGTGTGATTCCCTAGGTACCTCCGAGTGCACCCCACTGAGGAGCGTCGCCGTGACCGAGACCCCGCAAGATCCCGTCACCCCGACTCCGGCCGAGGCCAGCCACCAGCTCGAGCAGGCGCTGTTCGAGATCCGGCGCGTGATCGCCGGGCAGGACGCGATGCTGGAGCGGGTGCTCGTCTGCCTGCTCGCGCACGGGCACCTGCTGCTCGAGGGCGTGCCCGGGCTCGCGAAGACGCTGACCGTGAAGACCACGGCCGGCGTGCTCGGCGGCTCGTTCGCCCGGATCCAGTTCACCCCCGACCTCGTGCCCTCGGACCTCGTGGGCACGCGCATCTACCGCCCCGGCGAGGGGAGCTTCGACACGGAGCTCGGCCCCGTCTTCTGCAACTTCCTGCTTGCCGACGAGATCAACCGGGCGCCCGCCAAGGTGCAGTCGGCGCTGCTCGAGGTGATGCAGGAGCACCAGGTGACGATCGGCCACACGACGCACCAGGTGCCGGACCCGTTTCTCGTGCTCGCGACGCAGAACCCGATCGAGTCCGAGGGCACCTACCCGCTGCCGGAGGCGCAGATCGACCGCTTCATGCTGAAGGTGCTGATCGGCTACCCGGCGCACGACGAGGAGCTGACGATCGTGCAGCGCCAGCTGGTCGACGCGCCCGAGCTGCGCCAGGCGCTGACGCTCGACGAGCTCCTCGGCCTGCAGAGTGCCGTGACCGCCGTCTACGTCGATCCCGCGCTGGTCAGCTACGCGGTCTCCCTCGCCACCGCCACCCGCGCCCCGGCCGCGCACCCCGGGCTCGAGGGCCTGCAGGACTACATCGCCTACGGCGCCAGCCCGCGCGGGCCGATCAGCCTCGTCCAGGCGGCGCGCGCGCTCGCGCTGATCAGGGGGCGGGACTACGTGCTCGCCGAGGACGTGCACGCGCTCGTCAAGGACGCGTTCCGCCACCGGCTCGTGCTCACCTACCAGGCGCTCGCAGAGGAGGTGACACCCGACGCCATCCTCGATCGCGTCGTGGCGGCCGTACCCGTGCCGCGCCTCGACCTTGCGAGGATGGACGCCGCGTGAGCATCCTCCGCGTCCTTCGCCCGGCGGCGCCCACCGGGCAGCCGGGCACGGGGCCGATGCCCGCCGGGGTGCTGCGGGCGCTCGAGATCACGATCGCGCGCCGCGTGGACGGCCTGCTCGCGGGCGACTACCGCTCGACGTTCCTCGGTGACGGCACCGAGCTGGCCCAGGTGCGGCCGTACGCCCCCGGCGACGACGTCCGCCGGATCGACTGGAACGTCACCGCACGCACGCAGCAGACGCACGTCCGCGTGCACCTGGCCGACCGCGTCCTCGTCAGCTGGCTCGTCCTCGACACGTCGGCCTCGATGTCCTTCGGCACCGCCGACCGGCGCAAGGCGGACGTCGCCGAGGGCGTCGCGATCGCCATCGGCCACGTCGCCACGCGCCGTGGCAACCGGCTCGGGATCGTCACCTTCGGCGACGCCGACCCGCGGACGCTGCCGCCGCGGCAGGGACGGGCCGGCCTGCTCGGCCTGCTGCAGGCGGTCGGCCGCGACGGGGACGGGAAGCCGGTCGGGGCGACCTCCCTGGGAGAGGCGCTCACCCGCACCGCCGGGCTCGCGCGCGAGCGGGCGCTCGTCGTCGTCGTCTCCGACTTCCGCGGGCCGTCCGACTGGCGCGGTCCCCTGATCCGGCTCGCCGGCCGGCACGACGTGATCGCGGTCGAGATCAGGGATCCGCGCGAGCTGGAGCTGCCGGCGATGGGCGAGCTGTGGCTCGTCGATCCGGAGACCCGCCGCCAGGTTCGCGTGGACACCGGCGACGCGGGCCTGCGCGCGCGCTTCGCCGCCGCCGCCGCCGAGGAGCGAGCAGCCGTCGCCGACGAGCTGGCCTCGCTCGGCGTCCGTCACGTCGTCCTCTCCACGTCCGGCGACTGGCTCCGCCAGCTCGCAGTCTTCCTGCAGAGGCGCAGCAGGTGAGCTTCGACGCTCCCCTCGCGCTGCTCGGGCTGCTCGTGGTGCCCGCGCTCCTCGTCCTCTACCGGGTGCTCGAGCGGCGGCGCGCGCGTGACGGCGAGCGCTTCGCCAGCACACCGTTGCTGCCCGGCGTCGTCGACCGCTCGCCCGCGTGGCGGCGGCATCTGCCGCTCGCGGTGCTCCTCGTCGGCCTCACCTTGATGGTGGTGGGCGTCGCCAGGCCGCACGCCGTCGTCAGCGAGAAGCGCGAGGACGCGACGGTGATCCTCGTCGTCGACACCTCGCGCTCGATGAGCTCGACGGACGTCCAGCCGTCACGGCTGGGGGCGGCACGCGGCACTGCGGAGGCGTTCCTGCGCACCATCCCGGAGAAGTTCCGCGTGGGCGTCGTCGCCTTCGCCTCGCTCGCCGTCGTCACCCTGCCTCCCACACAGGATCGGGCGCTCGCCGCGGAGGCGCTCGCGACGCTCCGCACCGGCGAGGCCACTGCGCTCGGCGACGCGATCGTCGTGGCCGCCGAGCTCGGCCTGAAGGAGCGCTCCGACGACGGGGCCGTGCCGCCGACGTCGGTGCTCGTGATCTCCGACGGCGCCCCCGACGGCGGCGAGGTCGAGCCGCTCGAGGCGGCCCAGCGCGCGAAGCAGCTGGGCGTGCCGGTGTCCACCGTCGTCGTCGGCACCGAGGAGGGCGTGGTCGAGGTACCGCTCGAGGGCGGCTTCACGCAGGTGATCCGCGTGCCGCCCGAGCCGGACCGCTTGCGCGAGATCGCCCAGGTGACGGGCGGCGAGTTCTTCACCGCCACCGACCCCGAGAGCCTGCGGACGGTCTACGAGCGCCTCGGCTCGCGTCTCGGCTCGCGCGAGGTCGACCGCGAGGTCTCGAACGCCTTCGCCGGCGGGGCGATCGTGGTGCTGCTGATCGGCGGCGGCCTCAGCGCCCTCTGGCTGCGGAGGGTCCCGTGAGGCGGGTGCTGCTGGTGCTCTCGGCGACGGTCGCGGCGGCTGCGGCGCTCGCTGCCCCCGCTGTCGCGACGAGCGAGTGCGACGGCCTGCTCGTCTGCGTCCCCGTCGCCGGGCCCTGGGTGGTCGTGCCCTCCGGGCTCACCGTGCCGAGGGCCCGCGTCGACTTCCAGCTCGCCTGTCCGCGGGGGCACGTGGTCGCCGGGCTCGACGCCGAGCTCAGCCACCGTGGCATCGACGTCTCCTTCTCGGCGCTGCTGGGGAGCCCGGTGGGCCCGGGCGTCTCCACGGAGCGGTCGGCGCTGTTCAGCGCCTCGTACGCGGGCGGGACGAAGCAGGCCACGAGCTTCCGGCCGCACATCGGCTGCGTGCCCACCGCCGGTGGCGGCGCACGCATCCCGGTCGCGCACACCGCCTTCCCACCCGGGCCGCCCAGCGCCCGGCGCGTGACCGCGGTGCGCGTCCCCGCCGTCGGCGGCGTCGTCCGCGCCCGCCGCGCGTGTGCGCGCGACGAGCGGCTCGTCTCGGGATGGCACGCCCTCACCTTCCGCACCGAGGAGCCGCCGACGGCTCGCCACGTCGCCGCAGCCACGGTCACCCGTACCGTCACCGCAAACGCGGTCACGGTCGTGGTCCGGGGTGGCCCGGCGCTCCGCGGCGTGCGCGCGCTCGTCCAGGTCGGAGCCGTCTGCGCAGGTGACCGATGACGCTGCTGAGCCCTGTGCTCCTGCTCACGCTGCTCGCCGTCCCCTTCGTGATCGCACTGGTCGTGCTCGCCGAGCGGCGGCGGATGCGGTTCGCGGTCCGGTACACGAACGTCGACGTGCTCGCCTCGGTCGCGGGCGGCAGGCCGTGGCGCCGTCTCGTGCCGCTCGGCCTCTTCCTCGCCTCGCTCGCAGCGCTCGGCGTGGCGGTCGCACGCCCGCAGATCGATACGACCGTGACCCAGGACAAGGCCACCGTGGTGCTCGTCGTCGACCACTCCGGGTCGATGTTCGCCGACGACGTCCGCCCGACGCGGCTCGGCGCGGCCCAGGAGGCAGTGCGGGCGTTCCTCGACAAGGTCCCGGACGGGGTTCGGGTCTCGCTCGTCGTCTTCGCCGCGGAGCCATTCGTCGTCACCCCGCCCACGACCGACCTCGAGCTCGTGCGCCGCTCCGTCGACTCGCTCGGCAGCTTCCCCGTGCGCGGAACGGCGATCGGTGACGCGCTGTCAGCTGCGGTGGAGCTCGCTGAGCGCGCGATCGGCACGGCCCCCGCCGAGCCCGGGGCCGGGGGAGGGACGACGATCGCCTACCACACGTCGGACGCTTCCCCGTCGTCGTCGCTTCGCCTCGCGGCCGATGCCGACCCCGAGGCGCAATCGCCGGCCTCGATCCTCTTCCTCTCCGACGGGGCCCAGACGCGCGGCTTCCTCACGCCCTCCGAAGGGGCCGATCGCGCCGCCGCCGCCGGGATCCCCGTGTACACCGTCTCGCTCGGCACCGACGAGGGCGTGCTCACGCGCGACTTCGGCAACGGCTTCGAGCAGGAGATCCCCGTGCCCCCGGACCCTGAGACGCTGCAGCAGATCGCGCAGGCGACGGGTGGCGAGTTCTTCGACGCCCGCTCCGCCGAGGCCCTGGAGTCCGCCTACTCGTCGCTCGGCTCGAGCCTGGCCCGCGTGCCGGGGACGCTCGAG
>JAOUEK010000109.1 GCA_029858755.1 Thermoleophilia bacterium | reverse complement strand
GGCCGGGCTCGAACCGTCCCGCCGTGAGGCTGACCACCGCGTGCTGGGCCCCGGCGCCGCCGACGATGTTGATCACCTCGGTGTTGTCGACCGTCGCCTCGGTCGCCCCGTCCATGCAGCGCTGATTGTTCGCCTCGATGAACTCGAGGTCGCGGACCACCGTGACGGTGTCGCCCGCCGGGATCTCGACCGTCACGAGTCCCACCGTGTCGTTGTAGGTACAGAGGGTCGCCGGACCCGACGATGCGGGCGTCGAGGCGCCGATCGCCGCGACGAACAGGGCGGTGGTTGCCACGATCGAGACGGAGCTCAGCCTGCGCGTCATCCCTTCCTCCACGATGTCGAGCGGGCAAGCTCAGCGATGCGGGCGCTCACGGTATGCCACGGCCGAGGGCGGCGGCAAGCGGCGGGTCAACGCCGGCAGTCGGATCGAGTTGGTCGAGAGCCTCGACGTGCGGCGCTGAAGCTGGGACGCGTCGTCACGAACGCAGTCGCTCCCCGGATCGGCCGCGCGGGAACGATACCCGTGGCAGGATGAGGCCATGCCCCTGAGCGGTGAGTACGAGCCCAGCCCGAGCCGGTATGCCCGGGAGCAGGTCGAGCGCTACGAAGCGACGAACGGCGAACAGGGCGGGGACATGCGGGGCCGACCCGTGATCGTGCTGACGTCGGTGGGCGCGAAGACCGGCAAGGTCCGCAAGACCCCGCTGATGCGCGTCGAGCACGACGGCACGTACGCGGTCGTCGCTTCGCTCGGCGGCGCGCCCGAGCACCCGGTCTGGTACCACAACCTCAAGGCCGACCCGCACGTCGAGGTGCAGGATCGCGCGACCAAGCGCGACTACACGGCCCGCGAGGTCTTCGGCGACGAGAAGGCCGTGTGGTGGGAGCGCGCCGTCGCGACATGGCCCGACTACGCCAACTACCAGAGGAAGACGGACCGCGAGATCCCCGTGTTCGTGCTCGAGCCCACGCCGCCGGACTGAATCTCTTGCGGATCGAAGCTGACGGAGGCGGCGAGACCCGTTCCTCGCGAACGCGTCCAGGGCTACCATCCGCGCATGCGGTGCTCGTCGTGCGGTGAGGACAACCCCGATCGGGCGAAGTTCTGCTCGGAGTGCGGCGCACCGCTCGCGACCGCGGCGAGCGGGCCGCACCAGGGAAGCCGGAAGGTCGTGACCGTCGTGTTCGCCGACATGGCGGGCTCGACCGCGATCGGCGAGCGCCTCGACCCCGAGGCCCTGCGGCGGGTGCAGGCGCGCTACTTCGACGCGATGGCCGCGGTGATCGAACGGCACGGCGGCACCGTCGAGAAGTACATCGGCGACGCCGTGATGGCGGTGTTCGGCATCCCGCGCCTGCACGAGGACGACCCTCTGCGTGCGGTGCGGGCCGCCGACGGCATGCAGCGCGCGCTCGACCGCCTCAACAACGACCTGCGGCGCGACCTCGGCGTCGAGGTGCGCATCCGCATCGGGGTGAATACCGGCGAGGTCGTGGCCGGCGATCCGAGCGCGGGGCAGCGGCTCGTGACCGGCGACACCGTGAACGTCGCCGCCCGGCTCGAGCAAGCGGCGGAGGCGGGCGACGTGCTCCTCGGGGAGTCGACCTTCCGGCTGGTGAAGGACGCCGTTCGCGTCGAGGCCGTCGCGCCGCTCGAGCTCAAGGGCAAGGCCGCGCGGGTGCCGGCCCTCCGGCTGCTCGACGTGGTGCCCGACACGGCCGGACACGTGCGCAACCTCGACGCACCGATGGTCGGGCGCGACGACGAGCTCGTGATCCTGCAGCAGGCGCTGCGCCGTGTCGTCGACGAGCGCACGTCGCACATGTTCACGATGCTCGGGCCCGCCGGGGTGGGCAAGTCGCGGCTCGTGCGGGAATTCCTTCGCGGGGCCGACGCACGCATCCTGCGCGCACGGTGCCTCTCCTACGGCGAGGGCATCACCTACTACGCGTTGGCCGAGCTCGTGCGCGGAGCCGCCGGTCTGGGCGAGCGGGCGGACCCGGCCATCGCCCGCGCGGCGCTGGAGGGGCTCGTGGCAGGCGCGGACGGATCCGCCTCGATCGCGGCCGCACTGAGCGGGGTGCTGGGGTGGACCGAGCCGGTCGGCCCCGAGGACACCGCGTGGGCAGCCCGCAAGCTCTTCGAGCACCTCGCGCACGACCGTCCCTTGGTGCTGGTGATCGACGATCTGCATTGGGCCGAGCCGTTGCTGCTCGACCTGGTGGAGAACGTCGCGGACTGGACCCGCGACGCGCCCGTGCTGCTGCTCGTGATCGCACGGCCGGAGCTGCTCGAGCTGCGCGCGGGGTGGAGCGGCGGCAAGGTCAACGCCACCACGATCCTCCTCGAGCCCCTGCCCGCCGATGCCGCCGCCGCCCTGCTCGACAACCTGCTCGGCGACAACGACCTGCCGGCGAACGCTCGCGAGCGCATCCTCGACGCGGCCGACGGCAACCCGCTGTTCGTCGAGGAGATGGTCGGCATGCTTATCGACGACGGGGTGCTCCGGTTCGACGGCTCCGTGTGGCGCGCGGCCGACGACGTGGCCGATCTCGCGGTGCCCCCGACGATCCAGCTGCTGCTCGCCGCGCGCCTCGACCGCCTCGACGCGGAGGAACGCGCCGTGATGGAACGCGGCGCCGTCGAGGGGAAGGTCTTCCACGCGGGCGCGGTGACGTCGCTGGCCCCCGAGCCCCTGCGCGCCCAGGTGCGGCCGCGCCTGCTCACGCTCGCGCGCAAGGAGCTGATCCGCCCCGACCGAGCGGAGTTCGCGGGCGACGACGCGTTCCGCTTCCGGCACCTGTTGATCCGCGACGCGGCGTACCAGGCCATGCCGAAGGAACAGCGCGCCGACCTGCACGAGCGCTTCGCGGACTGGCTGGAACGCGCAGCCGGCGATCGTTCCGACGAGTACGTCGAGATCCTCGCGCACCATCTCGAGCAGGCATGGCGCTACCGGCGGGAGCTCGGGCTCGACGACGAGGCGACCGCCGTGCTGGGCGACCGGGCGGCGGTGGCGCTGCGGCGGGCGGCCGACCGGGTGACGGTGCGCGGTGATCTGCCGACCGCGACGCACCTGCTCGAGCGGGCGGTCGAGATGAGCGCCGGCACGCGAGCGGAGATCATCGCCGAGCTCGCCACCGTGCTGCAGGAGCAGAACCGCCACCACGAGGCCATCGCCGCCGCGTCGGGCATCGTCGAGGCCGACGACCCCGCGATCAGGATCCGGGCCGAGATGGTGCTGGCGACCTGCTCCGTGTGGGTCGACCCCTCGGTCGTGTTCGACGATGTGGGGCGCCGGTACGACCGCCTGCGGGAGGAAGCACGTGTGCTCGGGTCGCAGCAGCTGGTCGACCGGTGCGACCTCGCGATCGGCCTGCTCCGCTTCCTCAACGGCGACGTGGCGGAGTATCGCCGCATCGCGGAGGAGCTGCTCCCCCGGGCCCACACGATGGGCATCGCGGAACGGCGGACGATCGGCTTCGGATTCGGGGCCTCGCTCCAGTGGGGCCCCGAGCCTGCGAGCGAGGCGGCGAGCACGCCCGACCGCATCGAGGGGATCTACGAGGGGTCGATGCTCGGGCGCGCACGCGCGCAGCTCTCGCGCATCGTGCTCCGATCGATGGCCGACGACCAGGTTGGCTTCGACGAGGCGTCCGCGATGCTGACGGCGCTGCAAGCGGAGGTGGGCGATCCAGCCTTGCGGCTCCTGAACGCACAGACGCAACTCGAGGCCATGTTCCGGCTCGGCCGCACCAACGACGCGATCGCGTGGGGGCTCGAGGCGAAGCGCGAGTACGACCGCATCGGCGAGACCGGCGCGAACTCGACGCTGACGGCGTTGACGGCCTACTACGCGGCAGTCGCGGGCTCGCTCGAGCTCGCCGAACGGCTGATGGACGACGCACGCTCGATGGCGGCCGATGACGACTTCGCCGCGCACGTGCCGATCGCGTGGACCGCCGGCCTGCTCGCCTCGGCGCGCGGCGAGCACGACCAGGCCCTCGCCGAGGTCGAGCGCGCGCTCGAGCTGATCCGCCCGACCCAGTACCTGACGTTCGAGGCCGAGACCCACCTCGTGCGGGGCACGGTGATGCGAGCGGCCGGCCGGACGGCGGAGGCCGAGGCCGCTTTCGACGCCGCGCACGAGATGTTCGCGCGCAAGGAGGACCTGGCGTCGGTTCGCCGCGTCGCCGACGCGAGGGCGAGCAGGAGCCCCACCTCGACCGAGGGTCCCGACGCGTGACGGACTACGACGCGATCGTGTGCGGCGGCGGCACGGCCGGTCCCGTCGTCGCGTCGCGGCTCGTCGAGGCGGGCCGCAGCGTGCTGCTCATCGAGGCCGGCCCCGACTACGGCGCGTTCGCCGAGGGTCGATGGCCGGCCGACATGCTCGACGCCCGCACGATCCCGGTCTCGCACGACTGGGGATACACGTCGGGCGACGAGCTGCCCGCACGCTCCCTCGCCTACGAGCGGGCGCGGGTGATCGGCGGGTGCTCCGCTCACAACGGCTGCACGGTGAGCTGGGGCCATCGCGACGACTACGACGGCTGGGCGGCCCGCGGGCTCGAGGGATGGTCGGCCGACGACCTGTTCCCGCTCTTCGACGAGACGTCAACCCGCATGCGCGTGCGCCGGTTCGCCAACGACGAAGTCGCCCCGTTCCACCGCGGATTCGTCGAGGCCGGCGTCGCGATGGGCCTGGCGGAGGCCGACGACCTCGACACGCTCGACGGCGGGATGGGGGTCTGCGTCGAGCCGTCCAACAGCCCCGACGGTGTCCGGTGGAACGCGGCCTTCGCCTACCTCGACCCGGTGCGCGATCGCGCGCACCTCACGGTGCGTGGCGACACGACCGTCGACCGGGTGATCGTCGAGGGCGGCCGCGCGGTCGGGGTTCGGGCGATCGGCCCGCTCGGAGAGGTCGAGATCCACGCCGGCCTCGTCGTCGTGTGTGCGGGCGTGTACGGGAGCCCGGCGATCCTGATGCGCAGCGGCATCGGGCCCGCCGACGAGCTGCGGGCGCTCGACATCGACGCGATCGTCGACCTGCCCGTCGGGCGCAACCTGCACGACCATCCGAGCTTCGAGCTGACGTTCGCCCCCAGCGAGGAACTCGCGCGCCGAACCGCCGAGTTCGAGGCCGCCGGACACGTCGTGCCCGACGAGCAGGGATTCGCGAAAGGCGAGAGCGGGCGGGCGCAGGCGGCCGGGGAGCCGTTCGACCTGCACGTGTTCCCCGAGATCTCGATGGACGGGCACCTCGGGGTGTTCGTCGCGATGCTCACGCCGAGGGCGCGAGGCGCACTCACGCTGCGCGACGCGGACCCGGCGTCGGCGCCGAGGCTCGACCACGCGTTCCTCTCAGATCCTGACCATCACGACCTCGAGGCGCTCGTCGACGGCGTGGAGCTCGCCCGGGCGTTCGCCGCCACCGAGCCCTTCGCCTCGTTGCTCGACCGAGAGCTGGAACCCGGCCCGGACGCCCCCGCCCGCCACGACCTGCGCGATGCGGTGCGCGCCGGGGTGATCCACTACTGGCATCCCGTCGGCACGTGCGCCATGGGATCGGTCACCGACGCCGACGGTCACGTGCAGGGTGTCGACGGCCTCGTCGTCGCCGACGCCTCGGTGATGCCCGTGACGCCCCGAGCCACGACGAACATCCCCACCGTCGTGGTCGCCGAGCGCATCGCCCGGGCGCTCACGTACCCGGGCTGACGTCCCGGCCGGCTCAGCGGCGAGGATCCGGGAGCAGCGACGACCACAGCCGCCACCGGCGTAGTCTCGGTGCATGCTGACACCGATCGAGAACCTGCCCGAGGGGGTCCTCGGGTACGAGGCCACCGGCGAGCTTCGTTCGTCCGACTACCGCGACGTCCTGATGCCCGCGGTCCAACGCGTGACCGACGGCGGCGGCGAGATCCGCATCGTGCTCGTGTTCCCGGCGTGGGACGGCCTGTCGGGCGGCGCCGCCTGGGAAGACCTCAAGATGGGCATGGAGCACATCACGAAGTGGAAGCGCATCGCGCTCGTCACCGATCTCGACTGGATGATCACCGTCGCATCGTTGTTCGGCTGGATGACCCCGGGCGAGATGAAGCGCTTCCCGATGGCCCAGCGCGACCAGGCGATCGCCTGGGCCGCCGGCAACTGACGATCGCCGGCACCCGGGTCGGTGCGATCCGGGTGCCGTCGAACCGGCGAGATGCCGCGGGGATCCGTCACACGGCGGCCATGGTCGGCTCCACCGCCGGAGCACTCGCGACCTCGACGTCCCGCGGCGTCCGGAAGCCCTCCCAGGCGCAGTAGATGCCGAGTGAGGCCTCCCACACGATCACTGGCGTCGAGAGCAGGCACTGCCCCGCGGACCCGACCTCGATCGCCCGAACAGCGCGAGCACGAATGCCACCGCCAGCATCGGGCCGCCCACAAGGCCCAGCACCGCCATGCGGCGCGGCACCAGCGCCGTCCGGTACATCAGGTAGCCGAGGATCATGCCGTTGCCCACGCCGGCGACGTGAGCGGTTGGATTCATTCGACACCCCCAACGGGTCGGATCGACGCCGACCCGGTCCGCTGCGCCCGCGCCCTGAGCGGTCAGTGTGGCATGCGGGCCGATCCTGCGCGCAGCTTCATGGAGGAGGTGCCATGCCCTGGGCGGCGGCCGGCAGACGCGCTTGGGATTCCTCGGTCCTCGTGGAACCTGTGACGTCGTTGCCGTGTGCTGTGATGCCCGCCGCGAGCGAGCCGTCGAGTAGCTTCGGTGTGAGCTCCTCCCCGGGCACC
>JAOUEK010000108.1 GCA_029858755.1 Thermoleophilia bacterium | reverse complement strand
GCCTCCCCGGTCGGCTGGGTCAGCGCCTCCTCGCGCACCCGCGCCATGAGGAAGATGCTGTAGTCGACGCCGAGCGCGACGAGGAAGATGAAGGCGTAGAGCGCGTAGCTCGGGTCCTCGCCGGGGAAGCCCGTGAAGAGGTCGAAGGCGAGCAGGCTGAGCCCGACCGCCGCGAAGAACGACAGCACCACCGCGAGCATCAGCATCACGGGCGCCACCAGCGCCCGCAGCAGGACGACGAGGATCGCGAGCACGACGAGCAGCACGAGGGGCACGAGCACGCGCGTGTCCCGCTCGTTGGCGGCGCGCACGTCCGCCTCCTCGGCCGTCGGCCCGCCGACGAGGACGGTGTCGCCCGCGGCTGCGCGCAGGCTGTCCCGTAGCGGTGGGATCGCGTCGAACCCTTCCTTCGAGAACGGGTCGGCGACCAGCGTGACGGCGAACCGGGTTCCCGGCCGACCAGACTCGGGCTCACCGACCTCCGCGACGAGCAGGGACGCCCCTGCCGCCTCGCGCGCCGCTTCGACGTCGCCGCCGGGCAGGACGAGCACGGTCGCCGGCGCGCTCGCGCCGGCTGGGAACGACTGCTGCAGGATCTCCTGCCCCTGGACGGCCTCCACCGACCCGCGGAAGCCGTTCGCGCTCGTGAGCTCGTCGTCGAGCGACAGCGCGCCGAGCGAGAGCGCGCCGAGCGAGAGCGCCGTGACGACCCACACGAGACGCCGTCGCGGCGCGATCCAGTCACCGAGACGGCGCCAGGCGCCGCGTGAGGCCCTGTCGTCCGACCCGTACCGGGGCACGAACGGCCAGAACGCCCGTCGGCCACCGATCAGGAGGAGCGCAGGCAGCGCGGTGAGCATGGCGACGGCGGCGACCGCGATGCCCATCGCCCCCACCGGCCCGAGCCCGGCGGTGGTGTTGACGTCGGCGACCGCGAGGCAGAGCAGTGCAGCCACGACGGTGCCGGCCGACGCGAGGATCGCTGGGCTCGCCTGGCGCACGGCGATGCTCATCGCCTCGTGCTTGTCCTCGACCCGGCGCAGCTCCTCGCGGTAGCGCGCCGTCAGGAGCAACGCGTAGTCGGTGCCCGCGCCGAAGACGAGCACGAGCAGGATGCCTCCCACCTGTCCGTTGATCACGACGCCGGACGACGCGAGCACGTACCCGAGCCCGCGCACCACGCTCTCCGCGAAGAAGACGGCGACGAGCGGGAGGATCCAGAAGACCGGGCTGCGGTAGATGATCACCAGCAAGACGAAGACGAGCGCGCCGGCCGAGAGGAGCAGCGTCGAGTTGATCCCCTCGAAGACCTTGGTCGCGTCCGCCGAGAAGCCGGCCGGGCCGGTGACCTTGCCCTCGAGGCCCGCCGCGAGCGAGCCGTCGATCGCACCGCGGATCGCATCCACGCCGTCGACGAGGACGTCGATGTCGTCGTTCGCGTCGATCGGCACGTTGACCAGTAGGGCCTTGCCGTCCTCCGAGGGGATCGCAGGCGAGGGGGCACCGACGCCCGACACCTCGGCGGCCGCGAGCTCGCGCCGGACCTGCTCGACGGCGGCCCGGTCGGCGTCCGTGAGCCCATCCGGGTTGCGAAAGACGACGGAGGCGACGGTCGGGTCGCCGTCGCCGAAGCCGGCGTCCGCCTCCAGCACGCGAACGGACTCGGCGTCACCCGGCAGGAAGCTCGCGGGATCGTTCTGCTGCGCGCTCTCGAACCTCCCGGCCAGCGGGCCGAGCGCCGCCAGCACGACGACCCAGCCGACGAGCACGAGCCACTTCGTACGCCGGCCGGCGACGACCCTCGCCACCCGGTTCACGCCGGGCCCGCTCGCGTCTCTAGCATTAAGCTAGACATATCCTGGACATTACCAGGCTGAAACGACCCGCTCTGTGGTCAGGAGAGGCCGGCGGCGATCTCGGCAGCGTAGTCCGCTGCGTGGAGCGGCGCGCCCGTCGCCCGCTCGACGAGGCGGTCCCAGCGGACCGACTCGCCCGGCGCGAACAGCCGCCCGGCGAGCAGCTCGCCCGCCTCGGGCCGGTCGACGAGGCCCCCGGCCTCCCGGTGCAGCATCGCGGAGAGCTGCGAGGCGACGAGGTGCCCGTACAGGTACGTGTGGTAGTAGACCGGCGCGCAGGCGATGTGGATCTTCGCGGCCCAGTCGGGCGCACGGCGGCCGTCGGGCGGCGTCACCCCCTGGTAGCGGTGGACGAGCTCCCACCAGCACGCGTCGAGGTCCTGCTCGGGATCGGCGTACAGGCGGCGCTCGAAGCTCGTCATCACGAGCACCCAGCGCGCGAACACGACGATCTCCGCCGCGCGGGCCCTCCGCAGGGCGCCGCTCAGCCCGGCCGCCTCCTCCGACGCGAGTCCGACAACGCGCTCTAGCCACTCCTGGTCGCTGCTCAGGCGGCCCGCGAGGATCGCCATTCCCTCCGTTGTCGTCAGGTGGGCGTCGCGGAGCAGCCACGGCAGGGAGGGGTCGTGCCCCGTCGAGAAGACGCCGTGGCCGAGCTCGTGGAGCATCGTGTCCATCCAGTACGCGCTCGGGACGACGTTGCAGAGCACCCGTACGTCACCCTCCCGGTCGACGTCGAGGCAGAACGCGTGCTGCGACTTGTGATCGCGCGGGTAGAGGTCACTGCGGTCGAGCACGGGCCGGGTCTCGAGGCCGAGCCCGTCGTAGGTGCGGCGCGTCAGCTCGACCGGGTCACGACCCTCGAAGACCACGTCGAGGTCGACTCCCCCGTCAGGTGGCACCTCCTGGAAGAACGGATCCGCGTAGTGCCACGGGCGGAGCTCCGCCTCGGCGCACCCGAAGCGCTCCGCGAGCGCCCTGTCGAGCGTCGCCTTCCAGCGAGCGAACGGCTCGGCGGTCGCGCGATCTGCGTCGGCGAGCGTCCGGAGCAGCCGAGCCTCGTCCATCTCCGACGTCTCCACGGCGAGCGCGAACCAGTCCCGACGGCCGAGCGAGCGGGCGGCCTCGTTCCGCAGGCGGGCGAGCTCGCGGACGTCGTCGGCCACGGCGGCACCGACGGTCTTGGAGGCCTCCCACGCGTCGCGCCGCTCCGCCACGTCGTCGCTCACCTGCAGGATGCGCTTGATCTCGTTGTCGCTGACCGGCGCGCCCGCGACGACCCCGCGGTGGCGGACGAAGCGGGACTCGACGGACGCCTCGAGCTCGACGATGCGCCGACGGAGCCCGGCGGGCAGCTGATGAGGGAGCAGCGCGTTGTGGAACAGCTCGAGCTGGCGCCGCGCCACGGGGTCGCCGCCGTCGCCGCTGGCGGCCTCGACCCCGGCGAAGAGCTCGGGGTCGGCGAGCGCGTCGGAGAGCGCGAGGGCGGTCTCGATCCTCCGCGCCTCGGTCTCCTCGGTCGCGGCGACGTTCGCCTCCCAGCCCGCCAGGTTGGCGGCGATGGAGAGCGGGCGCACGCGGGTCTCGAGCTCGGCGACGAGATCGGGGAGCACCGGGGGAGGGCGGCGGGCAGGGTCGCCGGGCCGTGCGGCCGGAGCTCCGGAAACCTGTCCGTCGACTTCGACCACGGTCCAGCCGTGCGGAAGCCCGTCCCCGACGGTCTCGGGCGCAGCCTTGCCGGGCTCGCGCTCAGACGGCGCGGGCGGCTCCTCGGGCGGCGGTCCGGCGACGTCCGGGGCGACAGCGCCTCCCCGTGACCGAAGCCACGCGACCAGGGCCGCGAGCCCGCCCACGACGACGAGCGCGCGCGGCCTCATCGGCTCTCTCCTCGTCGCCCAGGTCTCGCCGACGCGACCATCGACCGAGCGTAGCAACGTGGAGGACCGCTCCTTCGAGGACCGACGACGTCGGCATCGTGCCCGTGAGAGGGCCCCGCGGCCGGGCCGTGCCTGCCTGCGGCATGCACGGGGTACGCTGCCGGGATGGCACTCACCTCCCCACGGACGCTCCCCTACGACTGGTACGCGGATCCCCAGGTCCTGCGCCTCGAGCAGGAGCGGATCTTCGCCCACTCGTGGCAGTACGTCGCGCGGGTCGACCAGGTGGCCGAGCCCGGTCAGTTCGCCGCCGTGCGGGCCGGGCACGTCCCGATCGTCCTCGTGCGCAGCCGCGACGGCGCGCTGCGCGGCTTCGTCAACATCTGCCGGCATCGCGGCTTCGTGCTCTGCGAGGGCGAGGGATCGCGAGAGACGCTGCAGTGCCCCTATCACGCCTGGACGTACGACCTCGACGGGTCACTGCGGGCTGCCCCGCGGAGCGACCGCGAGCCCGGCTTCCCGCGCGACGACCTCGGCCTGCTCCCCGTCTCCGTCGCCAGGTGGGGGCCGTTCGTGTTCGCCAACCCCGACCCCGAGGCACCGCCGCTCGAGGAGACGCTCGGCGAGCTGCCGGCGCTGCTCCGCTCCGGCGGGGTCGACCTCGACGGGATGGCGTTCCGGCTGCGCGCCGACGCCGAGCCGTACGACGCCAACTGGAAGGTGATCGTCGAGAACTTCCTGGAGTGCTACCACTGCTCTGTCGCGCACCCGACGCTGGCGAAGGCGATCGACGTCTCGGTCGACGGCTACCGGCTGGAGACCCACCCGACCTTCTCCAGCCAGATCGCCGAGCCGCGCAACGGCGGGGGCGGCGTGTACGACGCCGCCGGGGAGCTCGGCCGCGGGCAGTTCCACTTCCTCTTCCCGGGGACGGTGATCAACGTCATGCCGGGCCGGCAGAACCTCTCCATCGGGCCGGTGCTCCCCGACGCGCCCGAGCGCACGACGCGGTTCCTCGACTACTTCTTCGCGCCCGACACCGAGCAGGCTTGGGTCGACGACTACCTCGCCCTCGACGACCTCGTCGGCGCCGAGGATCGCGTCCTCGTCGAGCGGGTGCAGTCCGGCCTGCGCACCGGCGCCGTGCCGCACGGGCACCTGCTCGCGGAGTCGGAGCAGCTGATCGCGCACTTCCAGGCGCTCGTGGTCGACGCGCTCGGTGCCGAAGATCACTAGATGGCGACGAAGACGAAGCCCGAGCGGCCGAGGCTGATCAACCGCGAGCTGTCGTGGCTCGACACGAGCGAGCACCTGCTCGAGCTCGCAGAGGAGGAGACGATCCCCTTGCTCGAGCGGGTCAAGTTCTGCGCGATCTTCTCCTCGATCGTCGACGAGTTCTTCATGGTCCGTGTCGCCGGCCTCGTCGAGCAGGAGGCGTCCGGCCTCGCAGTCCGCTCCGCCGACGGGCTCACGCCGGCACAGGCGCTCGCCGCCATCCGCGAGCGGGTGAGCGAGCTGACGCAGCGGCAGTCGCGCTTGTGGAAGAAGAACCTGCGCCCCGCGCTGGCGGCGGCCGGCATCGACGTCGTCGGCATCGACGACTGCAGCGAGAAGGAGCTGAAGCACCTCGAGCGCTACTGGGAGCGAGAGGTGTACCCGGTGCTCACGCCGCTTGCCGTCGGCCCGGGCCAGCCGTTCCCGTACATCTCCGGGCTCTCGCTCTCGCTCGCCGTGATCGCGTCGCATCCGGAGCGCGGCGAGCGCTTCGCCCGCGTCAAGGTGCCCGAGGGGCTCGACCGATTCCTGCCGGTGGACGGGAAGCTCGTGCCGCTGGAGGCGGTGATCGGGCACTTCCTGCCGGCGCTCTTCCCCGGCATGGAGATCGTCGAGCGCGCCGTGTTCCGCGTCACCCGCGACGCCGACTTCGAGGTCTCGGACGACGCGGACGACCTGCTCGAGGCGATGGAGTCGGAGCTGCGGCGACGCCGCTTCGGCGACGTCGTGCGGCTCGAGGTCTCGGCGTCGGCGTCGACTCGCCTCACCGACCGCCTCGTCGCGGGGCTCGGGATCGACCGCAGCGAGGTGGTGGAGATCGAGGGGCCGCTCGACCTCTCCGAACTGCTGCAGCTCGTCGGCGCCGATCGCCCCGACCTGCGCGACGAGCCGTGGGTGCCCGTGACGCCGCCGCGGTTCGAGCAGGCGCGCGATCCCCAGCGGCTGTTCGAGGAGATCCGGCGTGGCGACCTGATCACCCACCAGCCGTACGAGTCGTTCCGCTCGACGTTCGAGGCCTTCGCGCAGGCGGCGGCGGACGACCCCGAGGTGATCGCGGTGAAGACCACCGTGTACCGCACGAGCGACGACTCGTCGCTGGTGTCGGCGCTGATCGAGTGTGCCGAGCAGGGCAAGCAGTCGGTGTGCCTGGTGGAGCTCAAGGCTCGCTTCGACGAGGGGCGCAACATCGGCTGGTCACGGGCGATGGAGCAGGCGGGGGTGCACGTGGTGCACGGGTTCCACGACCTCAAGATCCACGCGAAGATGACCCTGGTCGTGCGGCGCGAGCGGGACGGCCTGCGGCGCTACGTCCACATCGGCACCGGCAACTACAACGCGGCGACCGCGCGCATCTACGAGGACGTCGGCGTCTTCACGGCCGACGAGGAGATCGCCGCCGACGTCGCCGACCTCTTCAACTTCCTCACGGGCTTCAGCGAGCCGCAGCGCTTCCGCAAGCTCGTCGTCGCGCCGATCGCGATGCGGGGCCGTGTGATCGAGGAGATCCGTCGCGTGGCCGCAGCCGCGGAGGCGGGCGAGCC
This sequence comes from Thermoleophilia bacterium, assembly GCA_029858755.1. GTDB lineage: Bacteria > Actinomycetota > Thermoleophilia > Gaiellales > Gaiellaceae > Gaiella. The sequence continues at coordinate 297 of JAOUEK010000108.1, read as the reverse complement.
GGCGAGCATCCGCATCAAGCTCAACCAGCTGGTCGACGCGGCGATCATCGAGGAGCTGTACGCCGCCTCCCAGGCAGGTGCGACGATCGACATCTCCGCCCGCGCGATCTGCATGTTGCGACCGGGTGTGGAGGGGATGTCGGAGACGATCCGGGTACGCTCGATCTTCGGCCGCTTCCTCGAGCACAGCCGGATCTACTCCTTCGAGGCCGGTGATCACGCGACGATGCTGATCGGGAGCGCCGACCTCATGCCGCGCAACCTCGACCGCCGCATCGAGGTGCTTGTGCCGGTGGA
>JAOUEK010000107.1 GCA_029858755.1 Thermoleophilia bacterium | reverse complement strand
GAGCGGGAGTGGCCGTTGGCACGGTCGGTGGTCACGCCGTTCCATCTCCGGTCGGGCGGCGGGCTGTCTCTCGAGGAGCCCCGTCCCGGCGAGGAGGCCGATCGGTACGACTACGACCCGGCCGACCCGGTGCCGACGATCGGCGGGGTCAACTCGGTGCTGACGATGACCCAGGGCGCCGAGACGCCGATCCGGCCGGGGCCTGTCGACCAGCGGGTGCTCGAGGCTCGCGACGACGTGCTCGTGTACACGAGCGACCCGCTCGAGCGCGACCTCGAGGTGATCGGCCCCGTCGAGGCGATCCTCTACGCCGCGAGCTCCGCGAAGGACACGGACTGGGTCGTGCGCGTCTGCGACGTCCACCCCGACGGCCGGTCGATCTTCCTCACCGAGGGGATCATCCGGGCGCGCTACCGCGGCAGCGTCGAGGGCGAGTCCGTCGAGCTCCTCGAGCCCGGCGAGCCGGACGAGTACCGCATCCGCTGCTACCCGATGGCCATCGTCTTCCGCCGCGGCCATCGCGTGCGCGTGGACCTGACGAGCTCCAGCTTCCCGCGGTTCTCGCGCAACCTGAACACGGGCGAGGACGTCGCTACGGGGACGCGCATGCAGGTCGCCCGCCAGACCGTGCTGCACACGAGCGCGTATCCCTCTCGCGTGCTGTTGCCCGTCGTCCCCACGTGACGCTCGGCCGCTTCCCGACCTACGCGGCAGAGGAGCGGCTCCGCGGGCTCGGGCTCGCGCCTCCGCCGCTCCACGGCACAGCTGCGCCGGGGCTCCCGCCGCACGTCGTCGACGCCGTCGCGGAGGCGATCTCCCGGCCCATGGCGACCCCGCCGGCGCGCGGCCTCGAGCCGCTGCGTCACGCGCTCGCGGTCGAGCTCGCACGCACGACCGGGCGCGCCGTCGACCCGGCCTCCGAGCTCCTGGTCACGAACGGCGCCATGCAGGCGCTGGGCGTCGTCTTCCGCTCGCTGCTCGAGCCCGGCGACGAGGTCGTCGTCCCCGCCCCCTGCTTCTTCTTCGCGGGGCCGATCCGTGCGGCGGGGGCGCGCCCCGTGTATGTCCCGGCGCCGGACGGGAGCCGGCGCTGGGACGCGGAGGCGATCGAGGCCGCGATCGGGCCGGCTGCGCGCGCGTTGCTGCTCTGCAACCCGGAGAACCCGACCGGCCACGTCCCGGGCGCCCGGGAGGTGGCGGCTGTGGTGGAGGTCGCCGGGCGTCACGGCCTGCAGGTCGTCACGGACGAGGCGTACGAAGGCTCCCTCTGGGACGGTGCGGAGCTGGCCTCCGCGTTCGCGGCAGCCGACGACGCGATCGTCGTGCGTAGCCTCGGCAAGAGCCTCTCCATGCCGCACCTGAGGGTCGGCCTCGTCGCCGGCAGCGCGGCCGCGGTCGAGGCGTGCGCGCGCACGCTCGAGTGGGACTGCCTCCGCGTCGGTGTCGCGGCTCAGACGGCGGCGCTCGCCGCACTCGACGGGCCCCGCACGTGGCTGGCGGAGGTGCGGGAGGGCATGGCGCGCTCGCGGGAGGCGGCGCTGGGCGCCGTGGCCGGGGTCGAGGGGCTCGTCGTCGAGCCGCCGCTCGGGGGGCCGTTCCTCTTCCTCGCGGCAGCCGACGGCCGCGAGACGCTCGCCGACGAGCTGCTGACCGTCGGCCTCCCCGTCGTCGACGGGCGGCACTTCCAGGCGCCCGGGTGGGCGCGACTGCCCTTCGGCGGAGCCGCCGACCTGCTCCCCGCGCTGGAGGCGGCCCTCCAGCAGTGGGCGTCCAACGGTCGATGAGGCTGCTCCGACGCACCCCTGCGCTGCTCGTCGCGAACAGCCTCTCCGCCGCCATCCAGGGGCAGTTCATGTTCGTGGCCCCGTGGATCGTGCTGGCGCGCGGCGGCAGTCCGAGCGACGCCGCGCTCGTCGCCGGGCTCGTCTTCGTGCCGATGCTCGCCGCCGCGGTGCCGGCCGGTGTCGTTTGCGACCGCACCGAGCCGGCACGGCTGATGGTGCTCTCGCTGTCGATCGGCCTCGGCGCGTGCGCCCTCTACCCGCTCTGCGCGCTCGCGGGGCACGACTGGCTCTGGCTCGTGCTCCTCGCTGCTCTCGTCACGGGGACGGTGCGGCTCTTCGTCGAGGGGGCAGTGCTGCGGGAGGTGGGGGACACGGCGACCGCCCCGTGGCTGCTCCGCCGCCAGACGATCCGCTCCACCCTGAACCAGGCGGCGCTCTTCGCGAGCCCCTTCACGGGCCTGCTCGCGTTCCGGGCGGGCGGCGCCACGGCGGTGCTGGGGCTCGTGTGCGCGATCCACGTCGTCGCGATTGCGCTGGCGGCTCATGCCGGGCGCACGCCGTCCGGGCGGGCCACCCGGAGCCGGACGTCCCTCGTCGCCGGCATCGCCTCCTTCCTGGCCAACCCCCGGCTGCAGCGGCTCGGCCTCGCCGCGCTCGTGTGGAACGTGTTCGCGGGCGCCGCGCTCGGGATCATGCCCGCTGTGCTGCGCGAGCACGCGCGGCTCGACGAGCTCGAGGCAAGCGCCGCGTTCGTCGTCGGCGGGGTCGCCGTCGTCGCCCTCACCCTGCCGGTGGTCGGGGCGCTGCAACGGATCGTCGGCGCTCCGGCCGCGTTCCTGCTCGCGGTCGCCGTCGAGGGCGTCGCCGTCCTCGGCTTCGCCGACGTCCGACTCGCACTGCTCGCGCCGCTGCTCTACGCGGTGTTCCTGCTCTCGAACAGCGCTGCGGCGGCCGCGCTCTCCGGGGCCCGCGCGCTCGAGGTGGACGTCGACCACCAGGCGCTGCTCAACCTCGCGCTGATCTCCGTGTCGCTCGTCGGCTACCTCGTCGGCGTCGCGGCCACGGCCGGCCTGATCGGCCTGATCGGGTTCGGCGCGGTGCTCGCGCTGATCGCAGCAGGGCTCGGGCTGACGGCGGTCGGCTTCCGGCGACCTCTTCTCGCATGACGTTCGAGCTGGTGATCCGCGGCGCCACCGTCCACACCGGCGACGCCGCCCCCGCGCGCCCCGCCGACGTCGGCGTCGCGGGCGGCCTGATCGTCGCCGTCGAGCCGTCGCTCGACGGCCCGGCGGCCGACGTCGTGGACGGAACGGGCCTGCTCCTCTGCCCCGGGTTCGTCGACCTGCACGCGCACACCGCGCTCGCCTCCTTCCATGACCCGTGCCTGGTGCCGAAGATCGGGCAGGGCTTCACGACCGAGGTGATCAACCCGGACGGCCTGGCGCCCGCACCCGTCGACCCCGCCCGGGTCGAGGAGCGGCGCAGCTACCTGCAGCCGCTCGAGGGCCCCGGGCCCGACACCTGGACGTGGTCGACCGTCGAGGAGTACCTCGACGCCCTCGACGCGACGCGCCCCGCGACCTCGCTCGTGCCGTCGATCGGTCACGGGGCAGTACGCGACCTCGTGCTCGGAGGCGACCGTGTCGCGCCGACTCCCGAGCAGCTTCGGGAGCTGTGCAGACACGTGCGGCTGGGGCTCGAGGCCGGGTCGCGGATGCTCTCGTTCGGGCTCGTCTACCTTCCGGCCGCGTACGCCGCCACCGACGAGCTGGTTGCCGTCGCACGCGAGGCGGCGGCGGTCGGCGCGCCGCTCGTGCCGCATGTCCGCAACGAGGGGGCAGGGGTGCTCGACGCGGTCGCCGAGATGATCGGCGTCGCTCGCGAGGTCGGGGCGCCGCTCCATCTCTCGCACCTGAAGGCGCTCGCGGACGAGTCGCTCGTCGAGCCGCTGCTGGGGCTGCTGGAGGAGGCGAGCCGGGATCTCGACCTGACCTACGACCAGTACCCGTACGGCGCCGGGAGCACGCTGCTCGCGGGGGTGCTGCCCGCCTGGGCGCAGGAGGGCGGAGCCTCGGCCACGCTCGCACGCTGCGCGGACCGGGCGGCCCGTGAGCGAATCCGCGACGACATCGCTGCCGGCGTGCCGGGCTGGGAGAACCTCCTCGGGACGCTGGGGCCGGAGCGCATCGAGATCGCCGACGCAGCGGCCCCGAACGACCACGTGGTCGGCCGGACGCTCGCCTCGCTCGCCGACGAGCTCGGCGTCCACCACGTCGATGCCGTGCTCGACCTGCTCGCCGGCTCGGCACTCGACGTGACGATGGTGCTGCACTATGCCTCCGAGGAGGCCGTGCGCACGGTCGCGGCGCACCCGCTGCAGCTGGTCGGCTCGGACGGCATCTTCGGCGCGCGACCCCATCCGCGCCTCTACGCGACCGCACCGCGCTTTCTCGGCCGCTTCGCGCTGCGCGACGGCCTGCTCCCGGTGGAGGAGGCGATCGCCCGGTTGACGTCCCGGGCGGCGGATCGGATCGGGCTGTCGGATCGCGGCCGTGTCGCCGCCGGGAAGCGGGCCGACCTCGTGCTGCTCGACCCGCTGGCCTTCGTCGACACGGCGACCTACGAGAGCCCGGCGCAGGCGCCGCCGGGAGTCGAGGGCGTGTGGGTCGCCGGGCGGCGCGTGTGGCGCGAGGGCGCGCCCACGGGTGAGCGGCCAGGGGGTGTCGTACGCTGATCACCGCCTTGCCCACCCGGCGGACGACGGAAAGGACGTGTCGTCCGAGTGTTGCGCGTACGAGCCGCCTGCCTGCCGAGCAGCCGATGAGCCTGGCGCGGCGTTCGCGCGCGCGCTCCCTGCCCGGTCTCCGGGCCTCGAGCCTGCGCGAGCAGGTGGCCGGCGCACTCGCGGGGCGCATCCTCGGCGGCCCTCCTTCGCCTCGACGATCCGCCAGTGCACGCCGACGCGCCGGCCCTCACGCTCACGCGTGGCGCTCCCCGGGGCCAGCGACGACCTCGCGAGCATCATCTCCTCGATTCGGCCCGGGTGTGATCGCACGCGCGGGGCGGCCGCGACGCACGCCCGCGGGGCCACGGGCGTCGTGCATGCGCCGGGCGTCCGTGGCGGTGCCGGGTGCTGCCGGCGGAGACGGCGCGTGACGTCGGGCGGGCACGTGAGGATCGGGGCGGACGTGGGCGGAACGTTCACCGACGTCATCCTGCAGTCGTCGTCCGGCGAAGTGCGGGTGCGGAAGGTGCTCTCGACGCCGCCGGCGTACGACGTCGCCGTCGTCGACGCCGTCCGCGCCCTCGTCGCCGACGAGGACGAGGCGCTGGCGGAGGTGATCCACGGCACGACCGTCGCCACCAACGCCGTCCTCGAGAAGCGCGGAGCGCGCACCGCGATCGTCACCACGCGCGGCTTCCGCGACGTGCTCGAGCTCCGCCGGATGCGCATGCCGCACCTCTACGACGCTTTCTGGGAGAAGCCCGCACCTCTCGTCCCGCGACGGCTCAGGCTCGAGGTGGGGGAGCGGATGTCCGCCACCGGGGACGTGCTGGAGCCACTCGACCCCGAGGAGGCGACGCGCGTCGCGGCCGACCTGCGCACCGCCGGCGTGGAGTCGGTGGCCGTGTGCCTGCTCCACGCCCACCTCTACCCGCGGCACGAGCAGCGCCTCGGCGAGATCCTGCGTCGCGAGCTCCCGGGCGTGCCCGTCTCGCTCTCCAGCGAGGTCCTCCGCGAGCAGCAGGAGTACGAGCGGACCGCGACGACCACGGTCAACGCCTACGTGCGCCCGCTCATGGCCGGGTACCTGGACGACATCCATCGCGGCCTCTCCCGGCTCCCCGGCTCCGCTCCCCTGATGATCATGCAGTCGTCCGGAGGCGTGATGACCGCAGCGGACGCGGCTGACCGCCCCGTGTACGCGCTCGAGTCGGGGCCCGCCGCGGGCGTCGTGGCCGCGCTCGGCCTCGCGCGGGCGCTCGGGCACGCGAACGTGATCACCTTCGACATGGGCGGCACCACCGCCAAGGCGTCGCTGATCGAGGGCGGTCGCGTCTCGCGGAGCCAGGAGTACGAGGTCGGGGCGTCGCTCTCGGCGGGGAGCCGCCTGCTCAAGGGCAGCGGCGAGCTGATCCGCATCCCGACGATCGACATCGCGGAGGTCGGCGCGGGCGGCGGCAGCCTCGCGTGGCTCGACCCGGCGGGTGCGCTGCAGATCGGCCCGCGCAGCGCGGGAGCGAGGCCGGGCCCGGCGTGCTACGGGTTGGGCGGCGAGGAGCCGACGGTCACCGACGCCAACGTCGTGCTCGGCTACATCCCGATCGGCCCGCTGGCCTCCGGCGACCTCTCGGTGTCGGCCGGGCACGCCGAGCACGCGGTGCGTCGTGTCGCGGAGCCGCTCGGCGTGACGGTGCAGGAAGCCGCACGCGGCATCCGCCGGCTGGCCAACGCGACGATGATGCGCGCGCTCCGCGCGGTCTCGAGCGAGCGCGGCCGCGACCCCCGCGATTTCGCGCTGGTGGCGTACGGTGGCGCCGGCCCGATCCACGCCGCCGACCTCGCCGCCGACCTCGGCGTGACGACCGCGATCGTGCCGCCGCTCGCGGGCCTCTTCTCGTCCGTCGGGCTTCTGTTCGCGCGCACCGAGCTCCACGACGTTCGCTTCTGCCGCCTCGACGCACACGACCCCGACGTCGACCTGCTGCGCCGTCTCGAGTCGGAGATGCGGAAGGAGCTCGCAGGGCGCGTGGGCGACCGGGAGGCGGTCGAGTGGCACCGCACGGCCGACCTCCGCTATCGCGGCCAGAACTGGAACCTCACCGTCGACTTCCCGGAAGTCCTGGACGAAGCCGGGATCGCCGCCGTGGTGGAGCGCTTCGAGGCGGAGCACGAGCGCCAGTACGGGACCCGTCTCGAGGCCGGGTCGCCCGTCGAGCTCCGTGCCCTCCGCGTCACCGCCGTGGGGCCACCGCGAGGTGAGCTGATCTCCCGCGCGGAGACCGAGCGGGCGGGGACGGCCCGATCTCGGGTCGCCGACTTCGGCGTGGCGCACGGCGCGATCGAGGCGGCCGTGACGTC
>JAOUEK010000106.1 GCA_029858755.1 Thermoleophilia bacterium | reverse complement strand
GCGTTGACGACGCCGCTGTCGACGACGTCGCGTGGTGCGGACGCGTCGTACGCGAACGCATCTCCCGGCTCCGGCGTGCCGCCGCTGCACGCAGCGAGCACGCCGATGGCGACGAGCGCTCCGAGCGCTCCGAGCCCTCGCGTCACGACGCCCACGGCCGGAGGCTAGAGAGATGACGCGCGCCGGGGTCGCGACTACCCTGCACCCGTGTCGGTCGGCGGACTCTCGGGAGCGTTCGAGGAGCGGATCCGCGCGCGGGAGCGGCTGCTCTCGCCGCTCGCCGTCGCCTCCTACGAGACGGTGGGCCGCGAGCGAGAGGAGGAGCCGTGCGGCGTGCGGACGCCGTTCCAGCGCGACCGCGACCGCATCACGCACTCCAAGTCGTTCAGGAGGCTGAAGGGGAAGACCCAGGTCTTCATCGACCCCGAGGGCGATCACATCCGGACACGGATGACGCACACGCTCGAGACGACCGCGATCTCCCGCGTCGTCGCTCGTGCGCTCGCCCTGAACGAGGACCTGGCGGAGGCGATCGGCCTCGGGCACGACGTCGGCCATCCGCCGTTCGGTCACGCCGGGGAGTTCGCGCTCGACCGGATCCTCTCGACGCGCTACGAGCGCCGGTTCCGCCACAACGAGCAGTCACGGCGCGTGGTCGACCTGCTGGAGCGTGACGGCGAGGGCCTCAACCTCACCTGGGAGGTGCGTGACGGGATCCTCACGCACACGGGGCCGGAGCTCCCCGAGACGCTCGAGGGCCGCATCGTCCGCCTCGTCGATCGTGTCGCGTACATCAACCACGACATCGACGACGCCGTCAGCGCGGGCGTGCTCGACCCGCGAGACCTTCCTATGGAGGAGATCGCACTGCTCGGAGGCTCCGGCTCGGCCCGCATCGACAGGCTCGTGCACGATCTCGTCGAGACGTCGGCCGCCGAGGGAGACATCGTGCAGAGCGCCGAGATCGGCGAGGCGATGCTCTCCCTGCGCGCCTTCATGTTCGAGCGCGTGTACCTGGGGCCGCGCCCGGCCGCGGAGCACGCGCGGGCGCACGAGGTGGTGGAGACGGTCTTCGACCACCTGATCGAGCGGCCCGAGCTCGCGCCTCCCGGCCCCGGGGACGAGGTGCAGCGCGTGACCGACTACGTCGCCGGCATGACCGACCGCTTCGCGCTCGCGTACGCTCGCGGCCTGTGAGCCGGATCAAGGACTCCTCCGTCCGCGACGTGGTCGCCGCCGCGGACATCGTCGACGTCGTCTCCCAGCGCACGGCGCTGCGGAAGCGCGGTGCCCGCTACACGGGACGCTGCCCGTTCCACGAGGAGCGGACGCCGAGCTTCTCGGTGAACGCCACGGACAAGCTCTACTACTGCTTCGGCTGCCACCGCGGCGGCGACGTGCTCCGCTTCGTGCAGGAGGTCGAGAACCTCGACTTCGTGGGCGCGGTCGAGTGGCTCGCCGACCGCTTCCGCGTCCCCGTCGAGTACGAGGAGGTGTCGCCCGCCGCCGAGCAGGCGCGACAGCGGCGCGAGCGGCTGTACCAGGCCCTGGAGCAGGCGACGACGTTCTTCGAGCGGCACCTCTGGGAGCCGGACGCGTCGGCGCCGGTCCGCGAGTACCTGGCCGGGCGGGGGCTCCGCGAGGAGATCGCCAAGGAGTTCCGGCTCGGGCTCTCGCCGGGACGCGGGCTGGTGGCGAAGGCGCGCGAGCGTGGGTTCACGCTCGACGAGCTGAGGGCCGTGGGACTCGCCAACGTGAGGGGCAACGACTACTTCTCCTACCGGCTGATCTTCCCGCTGGCGGACGCCCGCGGCCGCGTGATCGGGTTCCAGGCGCGCCGGCTGCGCGAGGACGACCCGCTGCGCGGCAAGTACGTCAACTCCCCCGAGGGCGACCTCTTCAAGAAGAGCGCCGTGCTCTACGGTCTGCACCTCGCCCGCCAGGCGGTCGCACGGCAGGACCGGGCCGCCGTCGTGGAGGGGAACACGGACGTGATCGCCCTGCGGCAGGCGGGGTTCGAGCCCGTGGTGGCGGCGATGGGCACTGCGCTCACCGAGGCGCACGTCCGCGAGCTGGGACGACTGACGAAGCGGCTCTACCTCTGCTTCGACGCCGACGCCGCGGGGCAGGATGCGACCCTGCGCGGCATGGAGCTCGCTGTGCGCCAGGGCTTCGACGTCAAGGTCGTGACGCTGCCGCCGGGCCTCGACCCGGCGGACGCGCCCGAGGGCTTCGACGAACGATTGACGGGAGCGGAGAGCTACCTCCACTACCGCGTGCGGATCGAGATCGAGCGGGCCGCGGACCGGCAGGAGGCGTTCGTGCGGGCCCGTGAGGTGCTGGCGGCCGCCGAGGACTCGCCGGAGCGCCAGGAGGCGGTGCGGCTGCTCGCCGACCGGCTCGATCTCCCGCGGGAGACCCTGACCGGCCTGGCGCCGAGCAGCGGGGCGGCGCGCGGCGCCGCACCGGCGCCGGAGCAGCCGCCGCGCCTGCTCGCGGCGGGCGAGCGCCTGGAGCGCGACGCGCTGGCGGCGTGCGTCGCCCACGAGGCGCTGAGGCGCCAGCTCGAGGCGCTGTCCTCCGACCACCTGGACGACGAGCTGCACCGGCGGTTTCGTGCAGTGCTCGTGGACGGCGCGCCGGAGGACGGCGAGTTGACGGCGCTGCGGGCGGAGCTCGACGCGCGCGCCGAGCGCGACGCGATCGACGAGCGCACCGGGACCGAGCTGTTGCTGCGGCTGCGGGAGCGGAAGCTGCGGCGCGACCTCCACGGGGCCGACCTCGCGCGGGCGACGGAGCTCCAGGCGCACCTGGCGAAGGTGCGACAGGCGCTCGGCGACCTGGCCTGAACCGTTGCGTTCGCCGGCCGGCTAGGCGGATCCTTCCGGCGCGCCCTGGCGGGTCGGCGTGCCCGTCCCGCCCACCGTCGTGTGCGGGCTCCCCTCCTCACGTCGCCGGGCCGCTTCCTCGAGCGCCGCGTCGTCATAGAGGTGGCACTCGACCTGAACATCGCCGACGCCCGTCGCTCTCGGACTGAGGGGCTCGCGCCACCGGATGTCGACAGCGTCGGTCTCCGTCGCGACCTGCTCGACACCCGTCCAGAACGGCTCGGACGGGTTCTCGTCGCGGATCGACCCGAGGAGCCCTGCAAGCGCGGCTCCAGGGACGCCCCGACCCGTCCGGAGTCGAGCGTGCACCGCAGACGAATCGAGGACCGAGATGTCGTCGAAGAGCGCGCGCTCGGCCTCGTACTGCTCCTCGACCTGGTGCGCCCAGCGTTGCTCCAGAAGGTCGCGGAGATCCCGCGTCTCCCAGCCGCAGACCTCGAACGCCTGCCCGCACCGCGGGTGGAACGAACAGCCGAGCGGCGGCCGCGCCGCGTCCGGAACCTCGCCCCGCGGCAGGTCACGCGGCACCTTGCGCCTTGGATCGGGCTCGGGAATCGCCCGCAGGAGCGCCTTCGTGTACGGATGCCTGGGGTTCTCGTAGATCGCCCGCGAAGGGCCGATCTCGACGATACGACCGAGATACATGATCGCGATTCGGTCGCAGAAGAACTTCGCGGTGGCCAGGTCATGCGTGATGTAGAGGTAGGTCAGGTCGAATTCTCGCTTCAACTCGAGCATGAGCTCGAGGATCTTCGCCCGGACGCTCATGTCGAGCATCGACACCGGCTCGTCTGCGACGAGCAGCACGGGGTTGAGGATGATCGCGCGGGCGATCACCGCCCGCTGCTTCTGGCCGCCGGAGAGATCCGACGGGTACTTGACCATGAACTGCTCCGGCGGCGAGAGCCCGACGGTGTCGAGGGTCTCGGCGACCCGGCGTCGACGCTCGTCGCTCGTCCCGATCTTGTGGATCTCGAGCGGGTGGCCTACGGATTGCTCGATGGTCATCGCGGGATTCAGGGAGGCGTGCGGGTCTTGGAAGACGACCTGCATCTTTCGCCGGAGCTCGCGGAGGTCGCGATCGCGGAGCCCCACGATCTCGCGACCATCGAAGACGACGGAGCCCTCGGTTGCCGGGACGAGGCCGAGCAGCGTTCGCCCGAGCGTCGTCTTGCCGCTTCCCGACTCGCCGACGAGCCCGAGCACCTCGCCCCTGCCGAGATCCAGGGACACGTCGTCGACGGCTTTGACGTGACCCGCTTCGCGCCCGATCAGCCGCTGGGCGAAGCTCCCGCGAATCGAGTAGTAGGTCTTCAGACCACGGATGGACACGAGCGCGGAGTCGTGCGCACTCGGAGACGCGTGCCCGCCGGCGAGCTCAGGCTTCCTCTGCAACCGCGATCTCCTCCCGTTCGAGCGGGGATGTCCCCCCAGCAGGGATCGCCTGCTCCGGCCCCCGGAGCCAGCAGAACACTCGTCGCTCATGGGCGAGGTGCTGCTCCACGGGCTCCTTCGTCGGGCAGACGGCCATCGCGTCGGGGCACCGCGGATGAAAGCGGCATCCCGGGGGCGGCGTGATCAGGTTCGGGGGAGCGCCAGGGATCGAATGGAGCTCCTTGGTGTCGAGTGAGATCGTCGAACGGAGCAGCTCCCTCGTATACGGATGCGCGGGCTCGGCGAAGACGTCGCCGGCCAGTCCTTCCTCGACGATCTTGCCCGCGTACATCACTGCCACGCGGTCGCACGCCTCGGCGACGATGCCGAGGTTGTGCGTGATGAGCAGCAGGGCGGTGTCGAAGTTCCTGCGGAGGTCGGCGAGGATGCGGAGGATCTGCGCCTCGACGATGACGTCGAGCGAGGTCGTCGGCTCATCCGCTATGAGGAGCTTCGGCCGCAGGACGAGCGCGAGGGCGATCATGATTCGCTGCCTCATCCCACCCGAGAACTCATGCGGGTACTGACGGAAGCGGGTCGGAGGGATCCCCATGCGCCCGAGCGTCTCGAGTGATCGCTTGCGGACTTCGCGGGCGCTCAGGCCGGGCTCGTGCTGCTCGAGCGTCTCCTGGAACTGATCTTCGATCCGCATCAGGGGATCGAGCCTCGTCATGGGCTCCTGGAAGATCAGCCCGAGATCGGGCCCGCGAAGGCGACGAAGATCCTTCTCGGACATACCGACGAGATTGCGTCCTCCGTAGATCACGTCTCCCTTCGATGCGGCTCCGTCCGGGAGGAGCCCGAGGATCCCTCGACCGAGCGTCGACTTGCCGCAGCCCGACTCACCGACGAGCCCCAGCACTTCGCCGGCGCCGATGTCCAGCGAGACACCATCGACTGCACGCACGGTTCCGCGCAGCGTGCCGTAGTAGACGCGCAGACCGCGGACGGAGACGACGGGAGCCGCCGTCACGACCCGGCAGCCTCGGAGCCCGAGTCGCTCGAGAAGTCCACCGTCCCCGTCGGGCGTTTCCGGAGCACCGGGTTCATGGTCTCGCTCAGTCCCTCGCCCACCAGGGTCAACCCGACGACGAGGAGCACGATGGCGAGCCCGGGGAAGAGCCCTGTCCACCAGATCCCGGAGGCGGCATCGGACACCGCCCGGTTCACGTCGTACCCCCATTCGGCCCCCTGGGTCGGCTGGATCCCGTAGCCGAGGAACCCCAGCGCGGCGAGCGTGAGGATGGCGTCTGCCGCGTTGAGAGTGGCCAGGGGCGGGACGTTCTGCACGACGTTGAAGAAGACGTACTTCCTGATGATGGTGAACGGTCGAGCGCCGAGAGCCCGTGCGGCTTCCACGAACGGCTCCTCGCGGATGCTGATCGTGTGGTTTCGGACGACCCTGAAGTAGAGCGGGATGTAGACGGCCGTGATCGCGATCGCCGCCGTCAGGATCCCCTGACCAACTCGGTCGGCCAGCAGGAACGCGATCACGATCGCGAGCAGGAGGAAGGGGAAGACGAAGAGCGCATCCATGAAGAGGACGAGCAGCCGATCGAGCTTTCCGCCGAAATAGCCGGAGAGGAGGCCCAGAGGCACACCGATCGAGATCGAGAACAGCAGTGAGACGAGGACGACCTTGAGCTCCGTCCGAGTTCCCCAGATGATCCTCGAGAGGACGTCCGTCGACTGGACGTTCGTGCCCATCGGGTGGTCCCACGATGGCGCCTCGAGCTGCGCGAACCGACTTCCGTCGGCCTCGAACGTGTCGAAGTCGTACGGCGCGACGACCGGCGCGAAGAGCGCGATCGCGACGAAGACGAGCGTGATGGCACACCCGAGCCATAGCATCGAGCGGGTCAGGCCCCGCGCTTCGGCGACGGGAGCGAACGCGCGCCGGACGCCCGCCAGCCGGCGAGCGCCGCGCCACCCCGATGGCCCCATCCCCGCAGGCGTGCTCATCAGTACCGGATCCTCGGGTCGATGTAGGCGTTGACGAAGTCGATGATCACGCTGGCCGCGACGACGACCAGCGCGAAGACGACGATGATCCCTTGCACGGCTGTGTAGTCACGGTTCTGGAGGTAGAGGATGAGGGTACGACCGATGCCCGGCCAGTTGAACGTCGTCTCCGTCAGGACGGCCCCCGAGAGGAGGAGTGCGACCGTCAGCCCGACGACCGTGATCACCGGGACGAGCGCGTTCTTGAATGCGTGGTGGTAGACGACCGCTCGCTCGTCGACTCCTCGGGCGCGCGCAGCCTCGATGTAGTCGTCCTTCATCGTCCTGATCACGTTCACGCGGATCAGGCGAATGAAGACCCCGGCCGTCACCAGCCCGAGCGTGGCCGCGGGCAGGACGAGGTGCTCGACCGAGTCGACGAACGCGCCCCAGTCGCGGTTGATCAGCGTGTCGATCGTGTAGATGTTGGTGTGCGTCTCGATCGTCGCCTGGGTGATGGGGCTCGCGCGATCCGAGGTGGGCAACCAGCCGAGGTACGAGCCGAAGAGCAGCTGGGCCATGAGCCCGAGGAAGAACACGGGCATGGCGTAGACCACGATGCCGAAGAGGCGCCCGCCACCGTCGATCCAGGTGTCCCGGTAGCGACCGG
>JAOUEK010000105.1 GCA_029858755.1 Thermoleophilia bacterium | reverse complement strand
CGATCATCGAGACGATGGTCGAGACGTTCCAGCAGCTCGAGCGGGAAGGCCTCGCGATCCTGCTGATCGAGCAGAACCTCGGCGTGGCGACCGCGCTCGCGGAGCGCCAGCTGATCATGGTCGCGGGCAGCATCGCCACCGAGACCACCGCCTCGTCGCTGTCCGGTGACCCCGAGCTCCAGCGGCGGTACCTCGGCGTGGAGCCGTTGGCCCACTAGGCTCCGTCGAGCTTGTCCCCCCGCGATCCATCGTGACCGTCAAGGCGCTCCTCACCGTCTTCGTGGCCGGCTGCCTGCTGCTGGTCGCCGGGTGCGGCGGCTCGGGGCCGCCCGGTGATGCGATCGCGTTCGTCAGCACGCGGGACGGCGACTACGCGATCTTCGGGATGAACGCGGACGGATCGGCGCAGGGGCGCCTGACCGACGAGCGAGGCGACCCCTCGACCGCAGAGGGCGTCGAGTTCCAGACCGACCCGGCGTGGTCACCGGACGGCACCCGGATTGCGTTCGCGAGCGCCCGCGAGGGGTCGTTCGACATCTACGTGATGAGCGCCGACGGAACGGGCACGACGCGGCTCACGTCCACGGACGCCAACGATCAGGGGCCGGCGTGGTCGCCGGACGGCAGCCGCCTCGCCTTCTCGCGGTCGGCGGACGGGGGGCACGTCTGGGTGATGAACGCCGACGGCACGGGTGCCCGCCGCCTGACCGACGAACTCGCCGAGGAGGGCGAGCCGGCGTGGTCACCCGACGGGCGCTGGATCGCGTACACCCACCGGGCCTCGGGCAGCGACTTCCGGGAGATCTGGGTCGCGCGCCCGGACGGCTCGGGACGACGGAACGTGACGAAGCTCCAGGCGAAGAGCTACGCGCCGGCATGGGCGCCCGACTCGAAGCGCCTCGCCTTCTCCGCCGACCGCGACGGCGTGCGCTACGACATCTACACGGTCGGCCTCGACGGCAAGGCTCTGCGCCGCCCGGTCCGCTCGCGCGAGGATGCCTTCGAGCCCGCATGGTCGCCCGACGGGCTCGTGATCGCCTTCTCACGTGACGGGGCGATCGTGGTGACGACGCTCGACGGCGTCGAGCGCCAGCTGACCGATCCCGAAGACAACGACTCGAGCCCGGCGTGGAACCCTGCGCCGACCACGGACAAGGAGGGGAGCTGATGCCGACCGTCGTCCTCGTGGGGACGCTGGATACGAAGGGCAGGGAGTACGCCTACCTCGCCGACCGCATCCGGGAGCACGGCGTCGACGTCGTGATCGTCGATGCGGGGATCGTGGGCGAGCCGCTGAGCCGGCCGGACGTGACCCGCGAGGAGGTGGCTGCGGCCGTCGGCGCCGACGTCGAGGGGCTGGCGGCCGCGGGCGACCGTGGCGCGGCCGTGGAGACGATGTCGCGAGGGGCGGCTGAGGTGGTGCGTCGACTGCACGACGAGGGGCGGCTGGATGCGGTCGGCGGCCTCGGCGGCTCGGGCGGCTCGGCGCTCGCCACGTACGCGATGCGGCAGCTCCCGATCGGGGTGCCCAAGCTGATGGTCTCGACCGTCGCCTCGGGCGACACGAGCCCGTACGTCGGCTCGGTGGACGTGACGATGATGTACTCGGTCGTCGACATCTCCGGCGTCAACCAGATCTCGGCGCGGATCATGGCCAATGCCGCCGGGGCGCTGGCGGGGATGGCCAAGGCGACCGTGCCTCCGCTCGGCGAGGAGAAGCCGCTGATCGTCGCCTCGATGTTCGGCGTCACGACGCCGTGCGTGACGACGGCGCGGGAGCACCTGGAGGAGCTCGGGTACGAGGTGCTCGTGTTCCACCAGACGGGCGCCGGTGGGGGCTCGATGGAGGAGCTGATCAAGGCCGGTTTCATCACGGGCGCGCTCGACGTCACGACCACGGAGTTCTGCGACCAGGTGGCGGGCGGCGTGCTCGCGGCGGTGCCCGATCGGCTGGAGTCGGCAGGGCGTCTCGGCATCCCACAGGTCGTGTCGCTCGGCGCGCTCGACATGGTCAACTTCGGGCCGATGGAGACCGTTCCGGAGCGCTACCGGGACCGGAACCTCTACGTGCACAACCCGACGATCACGCTGATGCGCACGACGCCGGACGAGTGCCGGCAGATCGCCGAGATCATCGCCCGCAAGCTGAACGCGGCGATCGGGCCGACGGTGCTCTTCGTGCCGCTGCGGGGCGTGTCGATGATCGCCGTCGAGGGGCAGGTGTTCCACGACCCCGAGGCCGACGACGCGCTGCTCTCGACGCTGCGCGAGCACCTCGACACGTCGAAGGTCGAGGTGCACGAGGTCGACGCCGACGTCAACGACCCGGAGTTCGCGCTCGCGATGGCGAACCGCCTCCACGAGCTGATCCAGGTCGCTCGATGAGAGCCGGAACGGACGTGTCGGCCGACGGCGGCCGCCACGGACGGTGTCCGACACCGCGCGCCGTCAAGGGCGTTCCGTGCCGGGCTCGTGCCGATTCTCCACAGCGAGATCCGTAGGAACCAGCGATTCCCCGGCGCGCGGGAGTGGAGAGACTGGTGCAGAGCTGACACACGATCACCCTTGACAGCCGACGGTGTCCGACACCGGGCGGGAGGTTTGCGATGACGAGGAGTGAGGCGCTCGCGCGGTTGCGGGCAGAGATCGACGGAGGGAAGCCGGTGATCGGTGCCGGCGCGGGAACGGGGCTCTCGGCGAAGTGCGCCGAGGCCGGGGGCGCGGACCTGATCATCATCTACAACTCGGGCCGCTACCGCATGGCGGGGCGCGGCTCGCTCTCGGGCCTGCTCCCGTACGGCGACGCGAACGAGATCGTCGTCGACATGGCGAAGGAAGTGCTGACGATCGTCGAGGAGACGCCCGTGCTCGCCGGCGTGTGCGGCACGGACCCCTTCCGGCTGATGCCGGTCTTCGTCCAGGAGCTGAAGCGGATCGGGTTCTCGGGCGTGCAGAACTTCCCGACCGTCGGCCTGTTCGACGGGACCTTCCGGAAGAACCTCGAGGAGACGGGCATGGGCTACGGCCTCGAGGTGGACATGATCCGCGTCGCGCACGAGGCGGACCTGCTCACGGCGCCGTACGTGTTCGACCCGGACGAGGCGAAGGCGATGGCCGAAGCGGGCGCGGACGTGCTCGTCCCCCACATGGGGCTGACCACGGGTGGCGCGATCGGGGCGGAGACGGCGAAGACGCTGGACGACTGCGTGCCGTTGATCCAGGAGATGCACGATGTCGCCAGGCGTGTGAACCCGGAGATCATCGTGCTCTGCCACGGCGGGCCGATCGCGGAGCCGGACGACGCCGCCTACGTCCTGGAGCGCACAGAGGGCGTCGTCGGCTTCTTCGGCGCCTCGTCGATGGAGCGGCTGCCCACCGAGGTGGCGATGACCGAGAACATGAAGCGCTTCAAGGCGATTCCCGCCTGAGGCGCGTGTCGGAGAGGGAGGCGAGATGAGCCGGTTCGTGATGCAGGGAGACGTCGAGGTCGCGACCTTCGACTGGGGAACCGCCGGGATGCGCGCTGCACCGCCAAGCACCGGGTGCGATACCTACGTGGTGATGGACGTGACGCTGTCTGCGGGGGGATGCCATGCGTTCCACCACCACCCGGAGCAGGACGAGATGATCATCGTCACCGCGGGGCGGATCGTGCAGTGGCTCGACCGCGAGCACGCGGAGCTCGGCCCGGGAGACTCCGTGCACATCGATCGCGGGGTCGTCCACGGCTCGTACAACGACTTCGACGAGCCGGCGCAGCTGCAGGTCGTGCTCGCTCCTGCGTACGGCGAGGGCGGCTACACGGCCGTCGATGTCTCGGGCGACGAGCCCTGGGCGTCCCTGAGGAGCTGAGATGCAGGCCGTTCGCGTCCACGAAGGCGGCGAGTTGCGGGTCGAGGACGTCCCCGACCCGGTCCCCGGGCCGGGCGAGGCGCTCGTCGAGCTGCGTCGCGCGGGGCTCAACCGTCGCGACCTGCTCGTCACCGGCGGCGTCTATCCGTTCCCTCTGCCGCTGATCCCCGGCTCGGACGGCGCGGGCGTGCGACGGGACACGGGGGAGGAGGTGGTGATCTTCCCCAGCCTTCGCTGGGGCGACCGGGAGGACGCCTTCGGCCCCGAGTTCGAGGTGCTCGGCGGCCCCACGAACGGCACGTTCGCGGAGCTGATCGCCCTGCCCGAGGCGAACCTCTACCCGCGGCCCGACGGCTGGAGCTGGGAGGAGGCGGCTGCGTTCCCCCTGGCGGGCCTCACCGCCTACCGCGCGCTCTTCTCGCGCGGCGGGTTGCGCCCGGGCGAGACGGTGCTCGTGCTCGGCGCGGGCAGCGGCGTGTCGACACTGGCCGTTCAGCTGGCGACCCAGGCCGGCGCACGCGTGCTCGTGACCTCGTCCTCGGACGAGAAGATCGCTCGCTCACAGGAGCTCGGGGCGGAGGCGGGCGTCAACTACGCGGACACCGAGGACTGGCCCGCCGCGGTCAAGGAGCTGGGCCCGGTCGACCTCGTCGTCGACTCCGTCGGCGCGACCTGGCAGCAGTCGCTCGCATGCGTGCGACCCGGCGGCCGCGTCGTCGTCTTCGGGGCGACACGTGGCACGGAGGTGGAGTTGCAGGTGCGGCCGTTCTACTTCGGGCAGCTCTCGCTGCTCGGGACGATGATGGGCAGCGCCCGCGACTTCGACGGGTTGCTGCGGATGGTCGACGAGGCGAGCTGGCGGCCGGTGGTGGATGCGGTGCTCCCGTTCGCCGAGGCGCCGGAAGCGCTACGTCGGCTCGAGGGAGACCACTTCGGCAAGCTCCTGCTCGACTGCGACTGAGCGGCGGCGCTCGGGTGCGGTGCCTCGCGATCGTCGGGCTCGCCGTCGCTGCCATCGCCGCCGGGTGCGGGTCCGAGACCCCGGCCGCCGGAGCCTGCTCGGCGGCGACGGTGCCGGAGCCGGCGGCGCAGGATCTCCCCGCCCCGGTTGCCGAGGCGAGGAAGCGCATCCTCGATGCCGCAGGGGCGTGCGACTACGCGACGCTCGAGGAGATCGGCCGCGAGGGGAACGAGGCTTTCACGTTCTCCTTCGGCGGCGGCCCATCTCCCGGGGCGTACTGGGAGCGCCTCGAGGCGTCGGGCGACCGGCCGCTCGCGAGCCTCGTCACCGTCCTCGGCCTGTCGTCCACCCTGGTCGACGGGCGGATCCATGCTTGGCCCGCGGCCCACGGCGAGGGTGCGACCGACGACGACTGGCGGGCCGTGGTGGACGCCGGGCTACTCACGGAGTCGGAGGCGGACGCGATGCGCGCGCAGGGCAGTGGGTACCTCGGCTGGCGCGTCGGCATCGCTGCCGACGGGGAGTGGCTCTTCTTCGTCGCCGGCGACTGACGTGGCGGTCGTGGGCGGCTGACGCCGCGGCTCAGCAGGGCCCGCCGACCGGGCTGCCGCCCGGGCCGGCGAGGTGCGTGACCGTTCCCGGCGGCCCGACCTGCACGCAGTAGGCGCCGCTGTCGGCCCGAACGAGCGTCGCGCCCTCGGGCATCGCCGCGCCGGCGTACGAGCCGGTCGATTGCACCTGCAGCTGGAGGTTCGCCTCGGCGACCGTGAAGCGGGCGTCGGTCCGCGTGTCGAGCACGGAGACGGCCGCGTCACCGGCCTGAACCGCAGCCTGCTGCTCCGCGGGCAGCGCATATCGCCACACGGCGAACGCGACCACGGCCGTGAGCGCCAGCACGATCGCCTTGTTGACGGTGAGCATGCGCGCTGTATCGGCATGCGGGCGCGGAGACTCGATACCCGCCCGTGCCGCGTGAGCGCCGGCGGATGGGCTACGGCGCCGTGAGCCGATGACTGGCGTCGACGGCGAGCACCGTACCCGTGGCGAAGCCGTTCGTCAGCATCAGACAGACGGCGTGGGCCAGATCCTCGGCCGTGCCGACGCTCCGGACGGGAGCGAGCCGCTGAGGCGGTCGAACATCGCCCCACGGGCGTCGTCGTTCGTCGCCGCCCACGTCGGCGTCCCGACGAACCCGGGCACACGGCGTTCACGCGAACGGGCGCCAGGTCGACCGCCCCGCTCAGTGGCCGAGGCGCTCGAAGAGCGCGCGGCTCGCGCTCGCGTCGGTCACGGCGAGCACGACCTTCTCGGCATCGACGTCGGCGCGATCCGCCTCGCGGGAGGCGACGTTCACGTCCCACCGCTTGTCGGCACGGAGCCGCGCGGTGGCGAGGCCGCTGCCCGACGAGCCGCCGATCACGACGACGCGCGTCATGCGGGGCACCTCAGGCTTCGCGCGCGACGAGCTGCTCGTAGGCGGGGAGCGTGAGGAACTCGACGTACTCGTCGCGGATGGCGACGTCG
Organism: Thermoleophilia bacterium; assembly: GCA_029858755.1. GTDB lineage: Bacteria > Actinomycetota > Thermoleophilia > Gaiellales > Gaiellaceae > Gaiella. The sequence goes on along the minus strand of JAOUEK010000105.1, from coordinate 601 downwards.
TCGAACAGCTGCCGGGCGTCGTCGTAGCCGGGGCCGAGGTGGTCCGCCTCGTCGGCGGTCACCCGACGCACGTCGTCGAGCGTGACCTTGCCGTGGTGCAGCCACTGCCAGATCTGGCTGCGGCTGATCTCGGCGGTCGCGGCGTCCTCCATCAGGTTGTTGATGGCGGCCGCCCCGTTGCCGTTCAGCCAGGCGGCCAGGTACTGGATGCCCACGGAGACGTTGCTCCGCAGGCCCTCCTCGGTGACCTCGCCCGGCGTGGCGGCGACGTCGAGCAGGTCGGCTGCGGTGACCGCCACGTCGTCGCGCTGGCGGTCGATCTGGTTGGGGCGCTCGCCGAGCACCGCGTCGAAGGCAGCGGTGGCCACGGGGACGAGGTCGGGATGGGCAACCCACGTGCCGTCGAAGCCCTGGGCCGCCTCCCGCTCCTTGTCCTCCTGCACCCTCTCCAGCGCCACGCGGTTCACCTCCGGATCCCGGCGCGACGGGATGAACGCGGCCATGCCGCCCATCGCATGCGCTCCCCGTCGGTGGCACGTCTTCACGAGCAGCTCGCAGTAGGAGCGCATGAAGGGGACGGCCATCGTCACCGCGCTGCGGT
>JAOUEK010000104.1 GCA_029858755.1 Thermoleophilia bacterium | reverse complement strand
CGTGACCGACCTCGCGGCGGACGACCTGGGGCCCCTGCTCGAGGACGTCGCGGTCGTCTACCACCTCGCGGGGCAGCCCGGCGTGCGCGCGAGCTTCGGCCCCGACTTCGAGCTCTACCTGCGCCGCAACGTGCTGGCCACCGAGCGCCTGTTCGAGGCGGCGGCCGCCCGCGGCATCCGCGTCGTGTACGCGTCGTCCTCCTCGGTCTACGGTGACGCAGAGTCGTACCCGACCCCGGAGGAGACGCTTCCGAAGCCGATCTCGCCCTACGGCGTGACCAAGCTCGCCTGCGAGCACCTGGCCCACGCGCTGGCGCGCACCGCCGGGCTGGAGGCCGTGGGCCTGCGCTACTTCACCGTCTACGGGCCGCGCCAGCGCCCGGACATGGCGTTCGCGCGCCTGCTCCAGGCCGTTGCCCTCGGCCTCCCCTTCCCGCTGTACGGCGACGGCAGCGCCTCGCGCGGCTTCACCTACGTCGCCGACGCGGTGGCGGCAACCGTGGCCGCTGCGGCGACAGGCCGGCCGGGGGAGCTCTACAACGTCGGCGGCGGCGAGGAGGCGACGATGAGCGAGGCGATCCGGCTGGTCGAGCGCATCGCCGAGCGCGACGCTGTGATCGAGCGCCATCCTGCGGCGTCGGGAGACGTGCGCCGCACGCGTGCCGACACGACGAAGACGGAGCGCGAGCTCGGCGCCCGGGCGACGACGCCGCTGGCCGAGGGCCTGCGCGCGCAGTGGGAATGGGTCGCTGCTAGGGTCGCGGCGCGATGAGCGACCGGCCCGGCGTCCCCGAGCTCGACGGCGAGCAGGAGGTCGATCTCCGCTCCGCGTGGCGGCGTCTCGTCGACCACTGGTGGCTCCCGGTCGGAGGCCTGATCCTGGGCGCGGTGCTCGGCGTGCTCGTCTCGCTGAGCGGAGGCAAGGTGTGGGAGGCTCGCACACTCGTCTACCTCGGGCAGCCGTTCACCCCGGGCGGGGGCGGCCAGATCCAGAGCCTGCAGACGAACCCACGGACGGTCGGCGAGATCATTCGCTCCCAGGCCGCGCTGGAGCAGGCGGCCAAGGACAGCGGCCTGCGGATCGGCCAGCTGCGCGGCAACGTCACCTCACAGGCGATCACGTCGCCCGGCACCGCGCGCAACCTGTCGCCGCTCGTGGAGATCGTCGTGCAGGCGCCGCAGGCCGTGAAGGCCGAGCGCGCGGCGGCCTCGCTGACCGATACCGTGGTCACGGACGTCTCCGTGTACGTGGAGCGCAAGATCGAGTTGCTCGACGACCAGATCACGAACGCGGAGCAGCAGCTCGCTCAGATCGACCGCAGGATCGCCGCCGCCACCGAGCAGCAGCGCATCGCGCTCGCCGATCCGGGCCTGAGCCTGTCCGAGAAGCTCCTCGTCTCGACGAACTCCAACGCCACGATCAACAACGCGGAGCAGCGGCGCTCGACCGTGTTCGCGAACCTCAACAGTGCGCAGCAGCTCCTCTCGCTCGCGCAGACCGTCGAGCGCAGCCAGGTGATCGAGGGCGCGGCGGCGAAGAGGACGTCGGCCACCAGCCGCCGGACGGCCGCCGTGGTCGGTGCTCTGGTCGGCCTGCTGCTCGGCGCGGTCGCCGCCTGGCTCTGGGAGCCGCTCGCCGCGCGCAGGAAGGGCGCAGCCGACGCCTAACACGGGGGCGTGCTCGAAGGCAAGCGCGTCGCCGTCGTCGTCCCCGCGTACAACGAGGAGCTGCTGGTCGCGGAGACGCTTCGCGGCATCCCCGACTTCGTCGACCGGATCGTCGTCGTCGACGACCGCTCCACCGACGCCACCGCGGAGCGGGCCCGCGAGGTCGGCGACCCGCGCGTGCACGTGATCGTCCACGAGCGCAACGGCGGGGTCGGCGCCGCGATCCTCACCGGCTACCGCGACTGCCGCGACGAGGGGATCGACGTCACGTGCGTGATGGCGGCCGACAACCAGATGGACCCCGCCGAGCTCGTGGACTTCGTCGCCCCCGTCGCGCGTGGCGAGGTGGACTACGCGAAGGCCAACCGGCTCGTCACGGGAGAGGCGTGGACGCTGATCCCCCATGCCCGCTACCTGGGCAACGCCGTGCTCTCGCTGCTCACGAAGATCGCCTCCGGCTACTGGCACGTGGCCGACTCCCAGGCGGGGTACACGGCGCTCTCGCTCGACGCGCTGCGGCGGCTCGACCTCGACCGCATCTACCTCCGCTACGGGTTCCCCAACGACCTGCTCGTGCACCTGAACGTGATCGACGCGCGCGTCCGTGACGTCCCCTCGCGCCCGATCTACGGGGTGGGGGAGGTGTCGGGGATCCGGATCACGCGGGTTGCGCCGCGCATCGCGTGGCTGCTGTTCAAGGGCTTCTGGTGGCGGATGAAGGAGAAGTACGTGATCCGCGACTTCCACCCGCTCGTCTTCTTCTACGTGCTCGGCGCGCTGATGACCGTGGCCGGCGTGGCGCTCGGCCTGATCGTCGCCTGCTCGCGGCTCTTCCTCGGGAACGCGATCACCACGCCGACGATCGTCCTGGTCGCGCTCCTCCTCATCTCGGGCACGCAGTTCACGCTGTTCGCCATGTGGTTCGACCAGGAGTCGAACAAAGACCTGCGCTGAGGGGTGTCGCCCGGTGTTGCCGTGTGTCGCGAGGTGGCTATCCGAACGGGTTTGCCATGTAGGCCGTCACGGGGCCGGAGCGACGAGGGAAACTCTCGTTGGCGTAGTGAGGCGCGAGCCTGGATGGCGAAATCTCGACGACGACGAGGCCGTCGGAGTCGGCTTCCAACTCGCGCACTATGCTGATCTCGACAGCGGGTGGCGGTCGAACGTGGCTGTCGATCACCTGCTGGACTCGCTCCACCAAGCCGTCGAGAGCGACCGGCATGAGGCGGTCGGCCACACCGCCTGCTTCGATGACGCCGATGACGATCACTCCGCCGTGAGCCGTCATCGCGGCGACGTCCTTCGCGAGCCCAGCTCGTGCGCTCTCCGTCGTTCCGAACTCGGTCTCGAAATCCGGGTCGGCGCTCTCGCTGATGACGCCCACGGCCGCAGCCGCCTGCCCATATGTGGTTGGCCTTCACACGCGTCGCCGAGGCTACTCGTTCCTACTCTTCGGGTGGTGCAATCGTCTCCGAACTCTCGAGCCGTGCATGCCGCGCGGTACGGCACGAGCTCGCCGGTGCCGTCGGAGTACCAGCGGCCGTCGTCGCCAATCGGCACGCCGCTCTCCACGCACGTCGGCGCGACCCCGTACGCGGCAACGAGCTCGCGGGCGCGCTCGAAGTCCGCCTCGTCGACGATGACCGCGCGCCGACCCGCGACGTATCCTCCTCCGGCCTCCGAGTTGGACACCGTGGGAAACACGCGATGCCCGCACGATGCACTCCGATCGAAGCAGCCGGCAATACGACCTCTGCCTCGAACTCGCTCCCATGGCACAGATCTGAGGTCGTGAGGACGAGAACGCGCATCGTTCAGCGTCGCTGAACACTCGGCTCGAGGCCGGCTCGGCGAGCCTCTCCGGCAGCATCCTCGGCGCCTGCGAGCGTCGGGTATTCCGGCACGCCGACCTCGACCTGCCCGCAGCCGTTCGCATGCGGCTCAGCGTGGATGAATCCCATCTTCTTCACCTTCTCGGCGAAGGGGACCGCCTCTGTGAAGGAGTCGAACGTGCCGAGCACGAGCTCGAGGTCGCCGTCGGCCGTCGCCGAGGCGCTGCAGTCGGCCCGGGTCGGGAAGGGAGGGCCGCCGCCGGCGAGCACGGCGACCGGATAGCCGAGCGCGGCGACGGCGATCAGCCCGAGCGCGGCCGCTCGCCGTGGCGGCCCGGGAAGCGCGCGCTGGATACGGTCGAGGGCGGGTGGGCTGCCGGCGCGCGCCCAGACCGCGTGGAGCAGCAGCGGAAGCAGGCCGGCCATCGGCAGCATGAGCCCGCCGGTCAGGCGCACGATCGGTCGAAGCGTCCCCGACTCGGTCGTCGCCGTCACCCACGAGCAGGCGAGCATCCCGAAGAGGAGGAACGACCCGGCGTAGAGTGCCAACAGTCTCGACCCGACCAGCGCGGCGGCAAGGACCGCAACGATGACGAGCGGAGTCACGAGCAACCAGACGTCGCTCGCGAAGAGCGTCTCGAGAGTGAGGCGCAGCGACGGCCAGATGCGCTCGGGGTGACGGACGAAGCCGAGGTACCCGAGCGCCGGCCCTTCCTGTCCGTCGTCGCTCGCGATCCCGCGCGAGGCGAACCAGTGGTGCCATGGACGCGTGAGCGCGAACGCGATCGCCGCGGTCCCGAGGAGCTGGGGCCAGGTTTCTCGCTTGTGCGACCACGAGGCGACGAGCGCCGCGGCGATCAGGCAGGCGACGAGCAGGAACCCCTCCCGCTTGGTCAGCATCGCCCCGGAGAGGAAGGCGCCCGCGAGCACGAGTTGCCAGGGCTGGCGGTCGACGAGCCAGAGCGCAATCAGGATCAGTCCGAGCGCGACGAAATAGTCGAGCAACTTGTCGGCCTGGACGAGTAGGACGTTCGTGACCATCTCCGGAGCAAGCGCGACGAGCAGGAGCGGCGGCCAGAGGAAGAGCGGCCGCACGCGCGGCGCGAGCAGCCCGGCTACCGCGGCCATGAAGCCGACGAACAGGAACCAGAACTGGAGGTGGATCGTGATCGGGTCGGGATGCCCGATGAACCTGAACGTCGACGCCACGAGCGCCGGGACCTGCGGCGAGTACGACGGCCCGGGAAGGGTCGAGAAGAAGCGCTCGTCGAGGCCGCCGAAGGTGAGGATGGCTTCGGCCTTCGGAATCCAGAACGCTATCGCATCCCACTCTTGTAGCGGCGCGATGCGCCCGGCGCGGAAGGTCGCCTCGAGGTAGAGCACGAGCCCGCTGACCCCGAGCGTGCCGATCCAGGTCGGCGGCGCCGTGTGCCGCGGGCGCCGGATCGGCCGGATGCGCGGCAACTGCGGCAGGCGACGGTCGAGCAGGCGGCCGACGACCAGGCCGCCCGCAGCGAGGGACGCCAACAGTCCTGCGAGCGTGAGCCAGCCGAACGGAACCCCGATGACGAGGGCGTTCACCAGCACGACGCCGAAGCAGCAGACCGCGGTCAGGTACGCGAGCCCGAGCAGCCGGAGCAGCTCGCCCCACGACTCCCAACCGCGGATTCCCCAAAGCAGACAGGCCCCGGTCACCATCAGGACGAGGTTGAAGAGCATGATCGCGGCGATCGCGGCGATGCTCATCGTCCCTCCACCCGCAGGAGGGAGCTGCCCTGACCGTTCGTCCACAGGGTCTGCGTCTTCTCAGGCAGGCGTGCGGGATCGCAGCCGAGGCAGATCACCCACGGCGCGGACTGGTCGGGGCGGCGCGGCATCAGGAAGAAGCGCGCGAAGTCGGGGGCGAACTGGCGCGTGAACTCCCTCGCATCCTCGATCGGCGCGTCGCCGGTGATGACGGCGTAGCGTGCCGACCGAGCGATGACCGCGCGCGCCTCGTAGAGCACCTGCTTATCGGGGATGATGCTGTTGCCGGCGCCGAACTCGCGATCCTCGTAGCTGAATGTCGGCCAGCGCTCCGCGCGCGCGTCGAGCGTGCGCATCGATCGCGGCAGCTGCACGAGCACGGTGACGACGGCTACCGCTACGCAGACGAGCACCGCCGTCCGGGCGACGTCGAGTCGGAGGGAGCCCGTCAAGGCGTCAAGAGTAGAGCACGCTCGGTGACGCGCTACGCCTGCGAGACAAGCACCGGCCCCCAGAAGCGTCGCAAGCGGCCACGTTTCTCAGGGCGAGAGGGACGTGCGCGAGCGTGCCCGCCGTGAGGCTGTCGTCGCCGAACCGAAGTTCGAACCGTACCTCGCCCGGGCTGGGGTGACGAAGCGCGGGAACGCGAAGCAGACCGGGGTGTCACAACGCCGCGAAGATCCTGAGCTCACTGCAAGCCATCTGCTGCCACGGCGGCTTCAAACCTCCAACCTTCGAACAGCAGGTCTTCGAGGACACCGCAGCCGATCTCACACGGCACCCCGATGCTCAGGCGATGATCACCGCCCGCGAAGAAGGGCGCAGCCTGGACATATCGACGCCGGCGACTACGCCCTGTCCATGCTCGGCGACCGGTAGCACCCGACACAACCCGACCGCGTTCGGTGGTCACGACACAGGGTCTGCCATCGACTCTCTCCGGTGGCGCACCGTGGATCAAGTTCGCTCGAGCAGCCCTTCCGTTCTCCCTCGACGTGGTCAGTCTGTGGCCACTTCTCGCGCTCGGCGAGACACATTCCGACTTGCACGGTATTGGCACAGGGGCGTTGGCAGCCGCGTGCGCGGCGTAGTCGCGGGCCTCGTGACTGGGCAGGAGCCGAACAAGGACCTGCGCTGAGCGGTCGCGGGCGGAGGGCGCCGCCCGACGGGCGCGAGCGGTCGCGTCGTGGCCCCGCGGCGGCGGCGCGCGGCTCGGCGGCCGCGCTGCGTACGATGGACGACGGGTATGCGCCGCTCAGGAGCCTGTCTCGTGGTGCTCGCGTTCGCGGTCCCGCTCGCGGTCGCGTCTGCGAGCGCGCCGCGCTCGCTCGCGCCCACCGCCTCGATGACCGTCTCCCGGGCGGTGCACACGGCGACGCCTCTCGAGGGCGGCGACGTCCTCGTCGTCGGCGGCTGCGAGAGCAGAGGCTGCGAGCTCGGCGGGGACGCGGCGGTTGTCGCGGAGGTCTACGACCGAAGCGCCGGTCGGTTCGTGTCCACCGGCCGGCTGCTCGAGTGGCGAGACGATCACGTCGCCGTACGCCTGCGTGACGGCCGCGTGCTCGTCGCGGGAGGCTGGGGCGTCGGCGGCGTCCTGGCGACGACCGAGCTGTTCGACCCGGGCGGCCGTCGCTTCTCCCGAGGCCCGGTCATGCGCTCGCCGCGCGCGGGCGCCACGGCGACCGCCCTTCGCGACG
>JAOUEK010000103.1 GCA_029858755.1 Thermoleophilia bacterium | reverse complement strand
GACCGAGGCGCGCCGGTCGCGGCGGACGAGCTCCTTGCGCTCGAGGACGTGCAACAGCTCTTCCGCCTCCCAGGAGGAGATCCCGGCGATCGATGCAGCCGCTCCCTGCCAGAAGACCTTCCCTACCACGGAGGCGGCCTGCAACAGCTCCTTCTCCTCGGTCTCGAGCGCGTCGAGGCGGGCGGCGATGATGCCCTGCACGGTCTCGGGCACGTCGACGTGCACGTCGTCGAGCCGCCACGTCTCGCCCTCGCGCCGCAGGAGCCCGCGGTCGCGGAGCATGCGAATGTACTCCTCAGCGAAGAGCGGGTTTCCGTCCGCCCGGAGGAGCAGCGTCTGCTGCATCTCCGCTGGCAGCACGGCCTGTGCGAGGTGCTCCGCGATCAGCCGTGCCGTATCGTCGTCGGAGAGCGGCGAGAGCGAGAGCGTGACCGCATTCGCCTTGCCGCCTCCCCATCCCGGGCGGCGTACGAGCAGCTCTGGCCTCGCGCTGCAGAGGACGAGGAGCGGGACTCCTGTCGCGCGGTCGACCAGCCCGTCGACGAAGTCGAGCAGCCCGTCGTCGGCCCAGTGCAGGTCCTCGAAGACGAGCACCGTCGGTCGCTGCTCTCCCAGCGCCTCGCAGAAGCGACGCCACGCCGCAATCGCCTCGCCTGAGCCTTCGCCGCCGACTGTGGCGTCGATTCCGAGCCCGAGGAGAGGCTTCAGGTGGCCCGCGACCCAGCGAGCCTCGTCCTCGTCGGCGATCAGCGAGCCTGTCGCCTGGTGGAGTTTCCGTGACGCCTCGTCGGCGGAGTCGCCCTCGAGCACACCCGCCTGGGATTTCGCCATCTCGCCGAGTGCCCAGTAGCTGATCCCCTCTCCGTACGGCAGACAGCGCCCCTGCCGCCAGTTGATCAACTGCGGCGCCGCCTCCACGATCTGCAAGAGCTCGGCGACCATCCGGCTCTTGCCGATCCCCGGCACGCCGACGAGCGTCACCAGCTCGGGCTCGCGCTCCTCCAGGACGCGCGTCAGCGCAGCACTCAGCTGGTCGACCTCGCGCTCCCGCCCGACGAGGCCCACGAGCGGCGCCTCCTCCACGTCGCTGCCGAAGCGCGCCCGCGGTGCGACCGCCTCCCACACCGGCACCGGCTCCGCCTTCCCCTTCGCCGCGATCGGCGTGGCCGCCCGGTAGTCGATCACATGGGACGTGGCACGGTAGGTCGTCTCACCCGCGAGCACGCCGTTCACCGGCGCCGCCGACTGGATCCGCGCCGCCGTGTTCACCACGTCTCCAGCCACCATCCCCTCGCCGTCGGCCGGTCGTGCGTCGAGCGCAACGAGCGCCTCGCCCGTGTTCACCGCCACCCGCAGCTCGACCCCCGCGTTGGTCGCAGCGTCACGGATCGCGAGCGCCGCCCGCACCGCCCGCTCCGGGTCGTCCTCGTGCACGACGGGCGCGCCGAAGACCGCCACCACCGCGTCGCCGATGAACTTCTCCACCGTCCCCCCGAACCTCTCCAGCTCGGCCCGCACTCGCGCGTGGTGCGCGGCGAGGGTCGCCCGGACGTCCTCGGGATCAGCCCGCTCCGCGGCCGCGGTCGAGCCGACCAGGTCCGCGAACACGATCGAGACGACCTTCCGCTCTTCCCGCGGCGCCACCGCGGGCGTCAGCGCGGCCCCGCAGCCGTTGCAGAAGCGCGCCCCTTCGGGGTTCTCGTGGCCACAGCTCGGGCAGGTCACCATGCGCCGAGTCTAGTGCCGGGCCGGAGCGATCAAAGCCGTGTCCGACTGGGGTCGGACACGGCGGCGCTAGGCTTCCGCGCTACGCCTCGTTCTCCGTCACCGGAGCCGCTCGACCGTGAACCCGGCGGCGGTGAGCGAGCGGATCACGCGCTGGGAGTGCTCCTCGCCACGGGTCTCGAGCGTCAGCTCGGCCTCGGTCTCGAGCACGCCGATGCTCCGGCCCTCGCGGTGGTGCGTGACGGCGATCACGTTCGCGCGCTCGTCGCCGATTACGCCGACGATCCTTGCGAGCTGGCCCGGCCGGTCCGGGATGAGGATCTTGACGACGAGGTAGCGACCGGAGAGGGTGAGCCCGAAGCGGACGACCGAGATCAGCGTCGTCGCGTCGATGTTCCCGCCGGCGAGGACCGCACACACGAAGCCGTCGCCGCCGCAGCGCCCCGCGAGCAGCGCGGCGACCGGGGCCGCGCCGGCGCCCTCGACCACGAGCTTCGACCGCTCGAGCAGGAGCACGATCGCCTGGGAGATCTCCTCGTCGTCCGCGACGACGACGTCGTCGATCAGCTCCCGGACGATCGAGCCCGCCAGCTCCCCGGGGTGCTTCACGGCGATGCCGTCGGCGATCGTCGCGCCCGCGGGCGCGAGCCCCGCGTACGGGGCGCACGCGCTCGCCTGCACGCCGACCAGGCGGAGCTCGGGACGCTGCTCCCTGAGGGCGATCGCGATCCCGGCGGCGAGGCCCCCGCCGCCGACGGGAATCACGACCACACCCGGCCCCTCCGGCAGCTGCTGCGCGAGCTCCAGGCCGAGCGTCCCCTGCCCCGCGACAACACGTGGGTCCTCGAACGCGTGGACGAACGTGGCCCCGGTCTCCGCCTCGTAGGAACGCGCCGCCGCGACTGCCTCGTCGAACATCTCCCCCGCGTGCACGACGGTCGCCCCGTACCCGCGCGCCGCCTCCACCTTCGCCATCGGCGCGCCCTCGGGCACGACGATCGTGGCGGGGATCCCAGCCTCCCTCGCAGCCCACGCGACGGCCTGACCGTGGTTGCCGGCGCTGGCGGTGACCACGCCGGCCCCGCGCTCCGCCCCGGACAGCTGCGCGATCGTGTTGTAGGCGCCCCGGATCTTGAAGGAGCCCGTCCGCTGGAGGTTCTCGGCCTTCAACAGCACGGGGCGCCCGGTCAGGCGTGACAGCGTTTCCGACGGGTAGAGCGGCGTCTCCCGGGCAACGCCGGCGAGCCGCTCCCGCGCCGCGCGGAGGTCAGACGGCGTCGGCCGCACGATCCGTGCCCAGCACCTCGTCGAGCAGGGCTCCGACCACGGTCAGCGGGTCGGTCTCGCGCCGCTGCACCTCCTCCAGCAGCCCGACGAGCCGAGCGTCCGTCGTGAGCGCGCGCTCGATGCGCTCGCGCGCGCGGGCGGCAGCCACGGAGACGACCTCACCACGGAGGTTCCGTCGCCGCCGCTCCTCGAGCCGGCCGTCTCCGTGCAGCGCGTCGCGCCGACGCTCGAGCTCCTGCCACAGCTCCGCGACGCCCTCTCCGCGCACCGCCTCGGTGAGCAGGATCGGGGGGCGGCGATCCCTGTCGGGATCGAGCGCGACGATCGAGCGCACCTCCGCGACCATCGTCGTCGCCCCGGGGTGATCCATCTTGTTGACGGCGATCACGTCGGGGATCTCCATGATCCCCGCCTTCAGCGCCTGGACGCTGTCCCCGGAGCCGGGCATCAGCACGAGCAGCACGACGTCGGCGATGCCGATCACCTCGACCTCGCTCTGCCCGGTGCCGACCGTCTCGAGGAAGACGACGTCACGACCGGCCGCGTCGAGCAGGAGCAGCGTCTGCAGCGTCGCCTCGGCCAACCCGCCGAGGTGGCCGCGCGTGCCCATCGAGCGGATGAAGACACCCGGATCCAGGAAGTGGTCGCTGAGGCGGATCCGGTCGCCGAGCAGCGCGCCCTGCGTGAACGGGCTCGACGGGTCGACCGACACCACGCCGACGGTGAGTCCGGCACCGCGCACCTCGCGCACGAGCGCGCCGATCAGCGACGACTTGCCGACGCCCGGCGGCCCCGTCACGCCCACGGCGTAGGCGCTTCCAGTCCTCGGGTACAGCTCGCGCACGATGCGCTCCGCCTCCGGATCGCGGTTCTCCACGAGCGAGATGGCGCGAGCAAGCGCACGCCGGTCGTCGGCGAGCACGCCGGCCACGAGCTCGTCATGCGTCCAACGCTTTCGCATCACCGCAGCCTACTTTCCCGCAGGGCCGACACCCGCAGGCGGGCACCGACCCGCGGCAACCCCTGCAGACGGGGACGCTGCCGCGCACCCGGAGCTACACCGAGCGGCTCGACCGAGCTCTGCGGCCGCTACCCGCTGGCGCGGCGGCGAGGGATGTACGGGAGCTTGCGGGGTCGCTGCGCCGCCTCCCGCATGTGCGCCTGCTCGATCTCGAGCATGAGCGCCTGGATTCGCTGCACGCCGGCTGTCCGAGCGACGGGCCGCAGCCCGATCCGCTCCTCGGCCTCGGCGCGCACGCGCCGTGTCATCGGGAACGCGACGAGCGACGCGACGAGGTACACGCACCCTGCGAGTGCCCACGTCGTCCGCGCTCCGGCGACGTCGGTGAGGATTCCGGCGCCGGCCATCCCCAGGCCGAGGGTCGCGTAGTAGGTGCTCATGAGCACCGCGAGCGCACGGCCGCGCATGCGGTCGGGCGCGCCGCGCTGGACGAGCACCTGGTTGCAGACGATGGCCGCGCCGTTGCCGATCGTGGCCACGCCGGCGAGCACCGCGGCGACGGCGATCGTGGGAGCTGCCGAGGCGGCGCCGAAGCCGACGCCCATCAGCGCGAGCGCGCCTCCGTACACGCGGGTCATGCCGAAGCGGCCGAGCGCCGCCGACGAGAAGAAGCTGCCGATCACGAGGCCGACGCCGGTGGCGGCGACGAGGAAGCCGAGCCCGACGTTGCCCGAGCCGAGGTCGTCCTTCGCGAACACGACCTCGGCCACGTTGACGCCGGCTGTGGCGACGGCCGCCGTGTTCCACACGAGCAGCACCGTGAGCAGCGAGCGCGAGCCGAGGACGAGCCCGAGCCCGTCACGGACATCGCTCCAGTGGCCGCGGGAGAGCGACTGCTCCGACTGCAGCGCCCGCGCGGGGATCCGCGCCACGAGGAGGGCGGAGACGAGGAAGGTGACCGCGTTGACGCCGTAGGCGAGGCCGGGCCCGGACGCGGCGAGCATGGCGCCGGCGACGACCGGGCCGAGCACCCAGGCCAGGTGCTCGACGGTCGACAGCATCGCGTTCGCGTCTTCGAGCTCCTCGTCGTCGACCAGGTTGGGGACACCCGCCCACACGGCGGGACGGAAGAACCCCGTGGCGATCCCGTTGACGCCCGCCAGGGCGACGATCGCGACCGGATCGTGGACGAACGGCAATGCGGCGAAGACGCCGAGGCGCACGAGGTCGGAGGCGATCATCAAGCGTCGACGCTGCAGACGATCGATCAGCGGCCCCAGCAGGAGGCCGATCACCACGATCGGCAGGAAGTCGGCGATCAGGAGCGCGGCGAGCCAGCGCCCCGAGCCGGTCCGGTCGAAGATGTCGACGGAGAGCGCGAGCGCAGCGAGGTAGGTGCCGACGGCGGAGCCCGCCGTGGCCAGGAAGAGCAGCCGGAACGGGCGGTGTCGGCGGAGCAACGTCAGACGGCCAGTCGTGCGCTCGGGCACGAGCGGACGCTAGCACCCGCCCCGGTGAGAGACGAGTCGCTCTTGCGGCCGTGTCCGCTTCGGCCAGTGTCCGGTCAGGCGCCGCGCATCGCCGTCGCCATGCGCCCCGCGATCTTGCGCGCGAAGGCGACTGCCTCTGCGCGGACGAGCGGCCGTCCGCCGGAGAGGATCCACAGCGCCGCCTGCGCCCGGCCGGCTCCGAGCACGATCACGTCGGAATACGTGCGGATCGTCGTGCCGGCGGCTTGCAGGTCCATGACCAGCCGGTAGGCGACCGTCTTCGGCGCCACCTTCGGGAACGACTGCGCACGGAACGAGCGCAGCGTCGCACCGGGCAGCGCACCGAAGATCTTCTTCGCGCACGCGACGCCCTTGGCGCTCGTGCCTCGGCGCCACGACGTGCTCGCCTGTTTCGTCGTGCGATAGACCTGTGCCGTCGACCCCAGCACGAAGAAGCGGGTGGCGTCGACGAGCGTGTGCTGCGGCGAGCTCGCCTTCCCCGTGATCGTGAGGTCGGACTCGTCGACCGCGGCGCAGTAGACGTCCGCGTCGGCGCTCGACCGGCGGGCGACGAAGCCCGGCGCGAGGTCGGACGCGCGCAGCAGCATCGCCTTCGCCCGGGCCTGATCGGCCTTGGTCAGCGCCTCGCGCGGATCGCCGCGACCCGCGTCTGCCGTCGCCGCGACACACAGTGCAATCACGAGCCCGAGCGCCACGAACAGGTGCCGCATACGGGGAACGCTAGCCCACCGGGTCGTAGCCGAGGTTGGGCCGCAGCCGGCGCTCCGCCTCGGCCACGTCGACTCCCAACCGCGCCGCGTAGTCGACGACCTGATCGTGGGCGACCCGACCGACGGAGAAGTACCGCGACTGCGGGTGCCCGAAGTAGAGGCCGCTGACGCTCGCCGCCGGCAACGTGGCGCACGTCTCGGTCAACTCGAGGCCGACTCGCTCGGCGTCGAGCAATGCGAACAGGCGACGCTTCTCCTCGTGGTCCGGGCAGGCCGGATAGCCGAACGCCGGCCGGATCCCCCGGTAGCGCTGCTCGATCAGCTCGTCGCCGCTCAGCTGCTCGCCCTCGTCGTACCACTCGCGGCGGGCGCGCTCGTGCAGCCACTCGGCGAACGCCTCCGCCAGACGGTCGGCGAGCGCCTTGACCATGATTGCCCGGTAGTCGTCGAGCTCCGCCTGGAACCGCTCGGCCAGGCCGTCGGCGCCGAGCACGCAGACGGCGAACGCGCCGAGGTGGTCGGTGAGCCCGGACGACGCCGGCGCCACCAGGTCGGCGAGCGACCGGTTGGGCCGTGAGTCGCCGTGCGCGGACTGCTGGCGGAGCATGGGGAAGCGGACGCCGCCGTCGAGCACGATGTCGTCGCCGGCGGCCTGGGCCGGCCAGAAGCCGTACACGCCTCTCGGAGCGAACAGCGCGTCGCGCCCGATCTCGTCGAGCAGCTCGTTGGCGTGCCCGAGGAGCTCGCGGGCGGCGGCGCCCTTCTCGGGGTCGTCGAGGATTGCCGGGTACCGGCCCTTC
>JAOUEK010000102.1 GCA_029858755.1 Thermoleophilia bacterium | reverse complement strand
CTCCATCGCCTGCCACCAGCGGTCGAAGGGCACTGGCACGACGCGCCCTCCGAGCCGCTGGATCGCGTCGAGCTTCGCCGCCGGGGCGTGGTCGGGCGCGACGACCGTCGCCTCGAGACCGAGCTCCCTCGCCATCCAGGCGACGCCCTGGGCCATGTTCCCCGCGCTCGTCGTCCACAGGCCACGGCGCACCGTCTCCGGATCGGCAAGCCGCACCGCGTTCGCGGCCCCGCGGATCTTGAACGACCGGATCGGCTGCAGACACTCGAGCTTCAGCCAGATCTCCGCCGGCCCGTCGGCGTCGAGGCGCACGAGGGGTGTCCGCAGCGCGACGTCGGCGATCCGCTCGCGGGCTGCCTCGATCGCCTCGACCGCGATCAGAACGGTACCTCGGTGCCGACGCCGCGCTCGCGGGCGCGGGCGACCACGAGCTCGGCAGCAGCCAGGTCCTCGACGGCGAGGCCGAGCGACTTGAAGACGGTCAGCTCGTCGGCGCTCACCCGGCCCGGATGACTGCCGACCAGGAGCTCCCCCAGCTCCGCCCGGACGTGGCTCTCGTCGAGCCCCGCCTCCTCCGCGGCCAGGAGGAAGTCGCCGGACTCGGCGAGCGTCGACTCCCTGCGGTCGACGAACAGCGACGCCTCGGCGACGGTTCGCGCGTCGAGCTCGCGGGTCGTCGGGATCGACGACCCGACCGCGTTCACGTGAGCCCCCGGCGCCAGCCACTCGCGGCGCACGATCGGCTCACGCGCCGAGGTGCACGTGCACACGACGTCGGCGCCCGCGACGGCCTCCGCGACCGTGGCCGACGTGCTCGCGCGCGCCTGCAGCGCCAGCCCGACCGCGTGCTCGGGCGTGCGGCTCCAGACCCTGAGCTCGCAGTCGGGGAGCACCGCGCGCATCGCCTCGACGTGGGAGCGCCCCTGCACGCCCGAGCCGAGGATCGCCACCACGCGGGCGTCGTCCCGTGCGAGGAGCCTCGTGGCCACGGCGGACACCGCTGCGGTCCGGATCTCCGTCACCGCCGACGCGTTGAGGATCGCGCGCAGGCGGCCTGTCTCGGCGTCGTGCAGCAGCACGGCACCCTGGTGCGGGTCGAGCCCCAGCGCGGCGTTGGCGGGCGCGACCACGATCTCCTTGAGCGCGAACACCGCGTCCGCGCCTCCGCGGTACGCGGGCATCAGCCCGAGCACCTGCTTCGCGGGCGGGCGCATGATGAAGCGGAGCGGCATCTGCGCCTCCCCCCGCTCGAGCGCCGCCAGGGCGGCGGCCATCGCCTCGATGCAGGACGGCATGTCGAGCAGGGCGCGCACGTCGGCGTCGGAGAGCACGAGCACGCTGCTCACGCGAACCACCCGCCGATCTCGGCCCACTCGTGGTGGGCGAGCGCGACGCCGAGGGCGGCCCGGACGTCGTCGAGGTGCTCGACGCGGTTGGGGCCGATCACGATCGCCGTCACCTCGGGCACGTGCAGCGCCCACGCGAGGGCGAGGGCAGCCATCGAGACGCCGCGCTGGACGGCCGAGGCCTCCAGTCGCTCGATCCCGTCGAAGACCTCGTCGGCGACGTAGCTGGCGTACGGCTCGGGCCGCTGCGTCATCCTCGACCCGTCGGGAGGGGGTGCCCCGCGCCGGTACTTCCCGGAGAGCCAGCCGCCCGCGAGCGGGCTGAACGGCGTGTACCCGACGCCGTGCTCCCGGCACACCGGGAACACCGTCTCGTGGTCGCCCTGCTCCAGCAGCGAGAACGCGTTCTGCACCCACTCGTAGCGCGTCAGCCCCTCCAGCTCCGACAGCTCGAGCGCCTCGGCCAGCTGCTCGCCGGTGAAGTTCGAGGCACCCGCGGCGCCGATCGTTCCGGACCGGACGAGCTCGTCGAACGCCAGCAGCGTCTCCTCCTGTGGGACGTCCGGGTCGAAGTCGTGCGCGAGGTAGAGGGCGACTCGCTCCACGCCGAGGCGCTGCAGGCTCGTCGCCACCTGCCGGCGGATCCGCAGGCGCGCGAGGCCGTGGTCGGCGCCCTCGGCCATCGGGTTGAAGGTCTTGGTGGAGAGGACGATGCGGTCGCGCACCTCGGGCCCCTTGGTCGCCAGCCACTCCCCGATCCACGTCTCGCTGGCTCCGCCTCCGTACGCGTCGGCCGTGTCGAAGGTCGTCACGCCGAGCTCCCACGCCTCGTCCAGCAGCGCGAAGGCCACGTCCTTCGGCGTGCCGCGACCGAAGAAGGCCGGTGACGAGCCCACGCCCCCGAAGTTGCCGCAGCCGAGGATCACCCGCGAGACGGCGACGCCGCTTCGGCCGAGAGCCCGCTCCTCCACGGGCGGATCCTACGAGACGGCGAGCCGCGGCACGGGTGCGCCGCTCCCTGCGCTCCCCTCAGACGACACCCTGGTCGATCATCGCATCGGCCACCTTGACGAACCCTGCGATGTTCGCGCCGACGGCGTAGTCGCCCGGCACCCCGTACTCCTCGGCGGTGTCGCGGCAGGTGCGGTGGATCGAGGCCATGATCCCGCGCAGCCGCAGGTCGACCTCGTCGCGTGTCCACGTGATCCGCAGCGCGTCCTGGGACATCTCGAGGCCGGAGACCGCCACTCCGCCGGCGTTCGCCGCCTTGCCGGGGCCGTAGAGGATCCCGGCCGCGCGGAACCGATCGACCCCTTCCGGGACGGTGGGCATGTTCGCGCCCTCGGCGACGAGGACCACCCCGTTGGCGACCAGCGCCGCCGCGTCGGGGCCCGAGATCTCGTTCTGTGTGGCGCAGGGGAACGCGCAGTGGGCGGGGATCGCCCAGAGCGGGTTGCGGCCATCGGTGGCGGCTGGCGTGAAGGTCGCACGGGGGAAGCGCTCGACGTACTCCTGGATGCGGCCGCGGCGGACGTTCTTCAGCTCCATCACCCAGTGGAGCTTCTCGTCGTCGATCCCGTCGGGGTCGTGGACGAAGCCGCCCGAGTCCGAGAGCGAGACCGGCTTGGCGCCCAGCGCGATCAGCTTCTCAACGGTGTATTGCGCCACGTTGCCCGAGCCGGAGACCAGGCACGTCATCCCGTCGAGGGTCTCCCCGCGCGTGGCGAGCATCTCCTCGGCGAAGTAGACGGTGCCGTAGCCGGTGGCCTCAGGCCGGATCAGCGAGCCACCCCACTCGATCTCCTTGCCGGTGAGCACGCCGCTGAACTCGTTACGGATGCGCTTGTAGTGGCCGAACAGGTAGCCGATCTCCCTGCTGCCGACGCCGATGTCGCCGGCAGGAATGTCGGTGAACGGCCCGATATGGCGCTGCAACTCCGTCATGTACGACTGGCAGAAGCGCATCACCTCGAGGTCGCTCCGCCCCTTCGGGTCGAAGTCGGACCCACCCTTGCCACCCCCCATGGGCAGTGTCGTGAGGGCGTTCTTGAACACCTGCTCGAAGGCGAGGAACATCAGCAGCCCGAGGTACACGCTGGGGTGGAAGCGGAGACCGCCCTTGAAGGGGCCGATCGCGCTCGACATCTCGATCCGGTAGCCCCGGTTGACATGGATCTCCCCGCGGTCGTCGACCCACGGCACGCGGAACATGATCACGCGCTCCGGCTCCACCATGCGGTCGAGGATCTTCCACTCGCGGTACGCGGGATTGCGCTCGAGCACGGGCACGAGCGTCTCGGCCACCTCGGCCACGGCCTGGTGGAACTCCTGCTCCCCGGGGCTGCGCGCGACGACGTCTGCGACGACGGCCTCCAGGTAGCGGGTGGTGATGGACGGAAGCTCGTCCTTCAGCAGGCTGGTCACGGCACGCTCCTTCGCCACATCGGCAGGCTCCCCTCCCCTCCCGGAGGCTTCCATGCGGCGACCGGGTCGGCATCCGCGCCGACACGCCTCTGACATCGGGAAACTACGAAGCCCGTATCAGGGGTGTTCGCGCTCTTCCGCTACGGCGGGGCATCGACGGCGGCGGGGGTGGCCACCCCGGGCGCCGGCCGAACGCGCGCCAGCGGTGCGAGCCCGGCGGCGACGACGAGCGCCGCCACCACGAAGACCGCCCGGTAGCCCGCGGCCCCCGCGACCGCCCCGAGCGAGATCGCGCCGATCGCGTAGCCGACGTCGGCCGCCGCCGTGAAGCTGCCGACGGCCGAGCTGCGTTGCGCGGCGGGAGCCCGTGCCACCACGACCATCATCAGCGCCGGGAAGACGAGTGCCTGGCCGCATCCGAGCACCGCCGTGCCTGCGTAGAGGCCGGCGGGCGAGTCGGCGATGGCGATCACGGCGAACCCCGTCGCGGCCAGCGCCATCGCCACGGTCGCCGTGCGCCTCGGCCCGAACCGGTCGGGGATGCGCCGTCCCACCGAGCGGATCGCGATCACGATCACCGCGTTGAGCGCGAACACGGGGCCCGCACCGGAGAGGCCGAGCTCGCGCGCGTAGAGCGGCGCGAAGGCGGCCATGCCGGCGAAGCCGATCATGGAGAGGACGAGCACGAGCCCGGGCGCGAGCGCGGCCGGGTGGACGTAGGGCTGGCGGCCCACGTGCACGGGCTGGTCGGCAGGTCTCGTCTCCGGTAGCCGGAGCGCGGCGAGCGCGGCGACCACGGCGGCGCCGGCCGCGACGAGCCAGACGGTGTCGAAGCTGTCGTCGCGCAGGACGAGCTCGCCGAGCACGGGCCCGGCGGCGAGCCCGCCCCAGACCGCGAGCGAGTAGAGGCTGACCGCCTCGCCGCGCCGGGCGGGCGGCGCGATGTCGTTGACGACCGTCGCCGTGCCCACGAAGAGCAGCGCCTCGCCCACCCCGCCCACGAGTCGCAGAGCCACGATCGCGACGAGCGAGGACGCGGGGACGTAGAGGGCGATGCTGAGCGCGAGCACGAGGCAGCCGACGACGACGAGCGGCCGCCGGCCGCGGCGATCGCCGAGCCGCCCGGCGATCGGCTGCAGCAGCAGGGCCGTGGGGCTGCCCGCCGCGACGGCGATCCCGACGCCGAGGTTGCCGACGTCCAGCGGCCCCCGCGCGTAGACGGGGAGCACCGGCAGCAGCATCCCGAGTGCGAGTAGCGAGCCGAACGTCGCGACCCACGTGTAGGCGAACGGGCGGGTGAACAGGCGGTCGTCCACGAGGGCGGATCCTCCCAGGTCGTGCGTCGAGGCGGCGCACGCTCTACCCGCGCAGCTCGCGGCGCCAGACGAGGCGCAGCCCCGACCACGTCTCGTCGACCACGCAGACCTTGGTGTCGACGAGCCCCAGCGGCAGCGCGACCTCCCGGACGACGTCCTCGGTGACGTCCGTCGGGACGCCCGACGCGCGCTTCGGCCAGGCGACCCAGAGCGCACGGTCGGGGAACACCGCGCGACCGAGCTCGCCGACGTGGCGCCCGAGCGCCTCGCGCGTGGTGACGAAGCAGAGGACGAGGTCGGCGTCGTCGGGCTCGGCACGGTACGCGGCACCGGAAGGAAGCGGCGCGAGCAACGTGTCGGCATGACCCGGGTCGTCGATTACCGCGACCCGATCTCCCTCGCGGATCCCCAGCTTGCGGCCGAGGGGCGTGCCCGGCGTCCCGGTCGGCGGCACCGTGGCTCGGGCTACCGGCCCGCGTTCGACGCGACGTACTCGGCGACCGCCCGGATCTCGTCGTCGGAGAGCGAGCGGCCGTAGTCCGGATGACCGCCGCCGCCGATTCGCACCTGGCTCGCCACCGTCTCCGTGTCCGGTCGCAGGTCGTCGAGGTCGGGGCCGACGGAGCCCGTCGATCCCGCGGCCGCGAGCGCGTGACAGCCCCCGCAGCTCGCCGACTTCCAGACGGCGGCGCCGTCGACCGACGAGCCGTCCGTCTCCGTCGCGGGCGGCGGGGACGCCTCGTCGCTCCCGCCTCCACCGCACCCGCCGGCGACGAGCCCGAGAGCGAGGAGGAGCGTCGAGAGCGCGATCGCCGGGCGCACCAGGCGCATCGTGGCACACGTCGTCGCTGCCAGAGGCGCTGCAGACCGAGAGCGCTCGCTCCTCGGCGCGGCGCGGAGGCGGGGTCAGGCTGAAGCCTGACCCCGGGGTGAGGCTTCAGCCTCACCCCGCCGTTCAGCCCGCCTCGCGGGCGTAACCGGCGCTTCATCTCCCTGCGCCGCGGTGCGCGTCTCGTGACGGCGTGCCGACCCCGTCAAGCAGGAGAGGCGGTCCCCCGCGGAGTCCGGGGATGTGACGTGAGCGCGCTACGGCCGTCGCGCGGCTGGTTGCGGGTGGCCGTTCCGGCCGCCGTCGTCACCGTGCTGCTGGCGGGTGGAGGCCTCGCGGCCGTCGAGACCGAGACCGTCTCGAGTTACGCCGACGGCGTCCTCTGGGCGCTGTCGCTGATGACGACCGTCGGCTTCGTCGGCGGGATCCCGCACACGGCGGTCGGCAAGCTGATCGCCGCGGGGCTGATGCTCTTCGGCTTCGCGCTGCTCGCGATGACGACGGCCGCCGTCGCCTCACTCTTCGTCAGCGAGGTCGAGGCGCCCGCTGACGAGCGGGAGCGCGCCTTCGAGGACGAGGTGCTACGCGAGCTGCGGGCGCTGAACGCGCGGTTGGACGCGCTCGAGGACCGTCGCGTCGCGCCGCAGGGCAGAGAGGCGGGGTCAGGCGCAACGGCGGGGTCAGGCTGAAGCCTGACCCCGGGGTGAGGCTTCAGCCTCACCCCGCCGTTCGCGGCCCAGCGCGGCGCGCACGGCCGGGGCGACCTCGGTGCCGAGCAGCTCGATCGCACGCATCGTCTTCGCATGCGGCATCGACCCCACGGTGAGCTGGATCAGCACCCGGTCGTGCCCGAAGACCTCGTGCTGGAAGAGGATCTTCTCCACGACCTGCTGCGGGCTGCCGACGAGCAGGTGGCCGCGCAGATCGAGGCTGCGGTCGTAGTCCGCGCGCGTGTGCGGCGGCCAGCCGCGCTCCCGTCCGATCCGGTCCATCGTCTGTGCCAGCGACGGGTAGTAGGCGTCCGCCGCCTCCTGTGACGTGTCGGCGAGGTGCCCGTGCCCGTTGATGCCGAGCGCGGGGCGCGGTCG
>JAOUEK010000101.1 GCA_029858755.1 Thermoleophilia bacterium | reverse complement strand
TAGCCCCAGATGTAGACCCAGTTCGTCACGGCCACGGCCGTGTCGCTCCCGATCACCGCCGCCTGCACCGACTCCTCCCACGCGATCCCCAGCCACTGCTCGAGGCGGAGGATGCGCTGGGCGTTGGCGACGGCGCTCGCGGTGCTCCCCTCCGTGATCGCGCGCACGCCTGCATAGAGGAGCGCGAACGAGCCGAGCGTGGCCAGCTCACGTGCGAGCGGCCACCGCGCGACACGCGTCGGGCTGCCGCCAGCACGACTGGCATCGCGCGCCATACGCGACGCGGTGCCCCGATTCGCCTCCTCTGCGCGCCCAGGCGTCACCCGCAGCGGCCTCCTTCGGTCCTCTCAACGCTAATCCACGCTAACGCCGCGGAGCCGGTCGGGCATCGGGGGAGCCCCGGATCCCCCATCGGGCGCAACCACCATGGCCGGGCCCGTTCGTCAGGCGTCGATGGGGACGTGCCCGGACTGGCCGGCGACGCGGTCGAGCCAGGCACCGATCGCCGGGTAGCCGGCCAGGTCGAAGCCGCCCTCGTGCGCGACGTGCGTGTACGCATAGAGAGTGATGTCGGCGATCGTGTAGGCGTCCGCGACGAGGAAGCGCCGCCCGTCGAGGTGCCCTTCCATCACGTCGAGCGCGCGATAGCCGCCGCGCACCTTCTCGGCGATGAGGTCGGCGTGCTCCTCCGCCCTGCCCGAGAAGGCGAGCAGGAACCGCGCGACGGCGATCGTCGGCTCGTGCTCGTACTGCTCGAAGAACTGCCACTGCAGCACCTGCGCGCGCTCGTAGCGGTCGGCCGGCACGTACGCGGTGCCGTCGCCGAGGTACCAGAGGATCGCGTTCGACTCCGCGAGCGGCCGCCCGTCGTCGAGCACGAGCGTCGGCACGCGCTTGGCGGGGTTGAGATGGCCGAGCACCTCTGCCCTGTTCGAACGGTCGACCACGTCGAGCTCGACCGTCTCGAGGGAGATCCCGAGCTGGGCGGCGAGCAGCCGCACCTTGTAGCAGTTGCCCGAGAACGCGGAGTTGTAGAGCAGCACGCCGCCACTCTCGCACACGGAGGCGCGCCTCGAAGGAGCCCGCGAGGACTCGTCGGCCTCCGCCGCGCGGACGATCGAGCTCGTCTTCGGGGCGCCGCCGTCGAGCCAGTCCGACGCGGCCGCGACGCCCCTGACTGCTGCGTTCAGCACCGACGACCCCGTGTACGCCGCCTGCGACGCGCTGACCACGAGGAGCTCGCCGTGGGCGAAGAAGGCGGCGAACGCCCCGCTGGCGGGAGCGTCTCTGACGGTGGGCTTCTCCGAGCCCGACCGCATCCCGTTGCGGCTGTTGAACGAGATCGTCGGCGCAGTGTGCGTGGCGCGGGCACCCCGGCCCCGGCCGTCGAGCAGCCGCTCTCGGTCGAGGACGACGACCCGCGCGCACGAGCCCCTGCCCAACGGGAGGGCAGGAGCCGGGCGTACGATCGGCTCCATGGAGGAGCTGCTGCAGGCCTGGTACCGGGCGAACGAGCGGGACCTGCCCTGGCGAAGGACGACAGACCCATACGCGATCCTCGTCAGCGAGGTGATGCTGCAGCAGACGCAGGTGGAGCGGGTCGTGACGCGCTACCTGGACTGGCTCGAGCGCTGGCCGACGGCGGACGCGCTCGCGGCGGCCCCGACGGCCGACGTGATCCGTGCGTGGCAGGGGCTCGGCTACAACCGGCGTGCGCTCGCCCTCCACCGGGCCGCCCGCCACGTCGCGGCGCACGGGTGGCCAGGCGACCTCACCGAGCTGCCCGGCGTCGGGCCCTACACGGCGGCCGCGGTGCGCAACTTCGCCTTCGGCGACGACGTGCTTCCCGTCGACGTCAACGTCGAGCGCGTGCTCCGGCGCACGCAGGACGCGTTCACGGGAGCGGCCGCACAGGCATTGATGGACCTCGGGGCGACCGTCTGCCTCGCCCGTATCCCGCGGTGCGACGCCTGCCCGCTGGCAGCGCGCTGCCCTTCCCGCGGCACCCGGGACGAGCCGACGCGGAGGCAGTCACCGTTCGAGGGCTCGTTCCGCCAGCGCCGGGCGGCGCTGCTCCGGGCCGTCACGACGCAGGCCAAGCACGTCGACGAGTGCGACGAGGACGCCGTGCACTCGCTCGAGCGCGACGGCCTCGTGGTGGTCGACGGCGGGCTGGTCCGGCTCCCCGCCTAGCGACGACGGCCCGGCGAGCAGGAGCAGCGCCACGAACGGCGTCGGGCGAGGCCGGCGCCTGCGGGGACCTCCGCTGGGTGGGGGTCCGCCAGCTGGCGGACCCCCACCGAGCGCCTACAGAACCGGACAGTTGACGACGATCCCGGGCGAGGCCGTCGTCACCTGACCCGCGCTCATCGCCTTCTTCACGGCGGCGGCGGAGCGCAGGACGCGCGGCGTCACGCCGTCCTTCCAGGTGACCAGGCGAACGGCCCAGAGCGGCGTGTAGCCCTTCCGACCGGGCACGGTGTCGATCACGTTCCGCTGCCCGTCTGCGCCGTTGGTGAACGCCCAGATCGGCGCGACCTTGTTTCCCTGGGCGAGCTTCACCGGCCCGAGGTCGAAGTAGGAGACCACCTGGCCGCGGTAGAAGCCGAGCGTCACCTTCTGGCCGTAGGTCTGCACCGGGCCGTCGGCGGCGAGGGCGGGCAGGGCCGCCGCGGCGCCGAAGGCCGCCGCGAGCGCGAGCAGCAGTGCGATCCGTCTCATCGTTCCTCCTCGATCGTGGGACGGCCCGACGGTACGGCGCACTTCTTGCCGGTTCCTCACGCGCTCGTGAATGCTGTGTGACGGATGGCGAATTCACCCGCGCGTAAGGAAGCCGCTGGCACGATCCGGCCGATGGCCACCGTTCTCGTCGTCGACGACGAGCCGATCGTGCGCGAGGTCGTCGTGCGGTACCTCGAGCGCGAGGGCTACGCGACGCTGGAGGCGGACGACGGCGACCGCGCGCGTCACCTGGTCGAGCACGAGGCGCCCGACCTCGTCGTGCTCGACGTGATGCTGCCCGGCACGGACGGGCTGGAGCTGTGCCGGTGGATCCGCTCGCGCTCCGAGCTCCCCGTGATCATGCTCACGGCGAGGGGCGAGGAGGCGGACCGCATCGTCGGGCTCGAGCTCGGAGCGGACGACTACGTGACCAAGCCGTTCTCGCCCCGCGAGCTCGCGGCGCGGGTGCGCACCGTCCTGCGCCGTGCCGTGCCGCGGGACGAGGAGCACGCGCGGATCGCCTTCGGCGACATCGAGCTGGACTCGGCGACGCGCGAGGTGCGCAAGGGCGGCGTCGAGCTCCGCCTGACCG
Organism: Thermoleophilia bacterium; assembly: GCA_029858755.1. Lineage (GTDB taxonomy): Bacteria > Actinomycetota > Thermoleophilia > Gaiellales > Gaiellaceae > Gaiella. Next base: position 3,701 of record JAOUEK010000101.1, on the reverse strand, counting down.
CCAAGGAGTTCGACCTGCTGTGGTTCCTCGCCGGGCACCCGCGGCGCGTGTTCGGGCGCGACCAGCTGATGAGCCGTGTCTGGGGGTACGAGGCGGCGCTCGACACCGGGACGGTCACCGTCCACGTCCGTCGGCTGCGGGAGAAGATCGAGGACGACCCGTCGCAGCCGGTACACCTGCAGACCGTGTGGGGTGTCGGCTACCGGTTGGTGCCGTGATCGGCCACGCCGTCGTCGTCGGTGCTGCGACGCTCCTCGTGGGCCTGGCGGCGGCCGTCGCGCTGCGCTCCCTGCCGACGGTGCGCCTGCAGCTCGTGGGGCTCGCCGTGCTGGCCGTATGCCTCCCGCTCTCCGCCGTGCTGCTCTCCGGCTGGGTGATGTTCCACATGGGCGACGACGTCAAGATCCTCGCCGTCTCGGCCGCCTCGGCGGCCGTCGCGGTGGTGGCGGGCCTGGTCGTGGCCGGCTCGATCGCAGGGCGGATCGACCGCGTGCGGGACGCCTCGACGGCACTCGCGGGCGGCGACCTCTCCGCACGCGCGCCAGAGTCGGGCCCCGCCGAGGTGTCGGAGCTCGCGCACTCGTTCAACGAGATGGCAGGCAGCCTGGAGCGGCTGTTCGACGCCCGCCGCGAGCTCGTCGCGTGGGCGAGCCACGACCTGCGGACGCCGCTCGCGAACATGCAGGCGATGCTGGAGGCGCTCGAGGACGGCCTCGTCGAGCCCGAGGCGACGTTGCCGGTTCTGCGGGAGCAGGTGCAGGTGCTCTCGGTCCTCGTCGACGACCTCTTCGAGCTCGCCCGCATCGACGCCGGCGCGCTCACGCTGGAGCTGCACGACGCCTCGCTCACGGGCCTGGTGGAGACGTGCCTGCGCGGTGTCGAGGCGGACGCGCGGCGACGCGGGATCGCGCTCTCCGCCGACGCGGCCGGCGACGTGCGGGCGCGCTGTGCGCCCGACAAGGTCGAGCGCGTCCTGCTCAACCTGCTCACGAACGCGCTCCGCCACACGCCGTCGGACGGGACGGTGGCGGTCGTCGTGGCGCCGCTCGCGGGCGAGGTGCAGGTGACGGTCGAGGACACCGGCGAGGGCATCGGCGCGGAGGCCGAGCAGCGGATGTTCGACCGCTTCTGGCGCGGCGACCGGGCTCGGTCGGCCCGGGGGGCCGGGCTCGGGCTCGCGATCGCACGCGGCCTCGTGGAGGCGCACGGCGGCCGCATCTGGGCCGAGAACCGTCCCGGCGGCGGCGCACGCGTCTCCTTCACGCTGCCCGCCTCGTAGCCCGGTTCCCACGACCGGATGCAGCAGGATGCGGACGCAGGCGGGCGCGGATGACCCGCCCGCCACCACGCCGGCCGCCTCCGGCCGGCCTCGCCACGCGCGCGGCCACGCCCCGGTCTGGGGGCTTGCGCCCCCCTGAGCTCACGCTAGCCGACGAGCCGTGCCGGCTCCGAGCCCGCTTCGTGCCGGCTTCGTGCCGGGTCCAGGCCGCCCCCCTTGCTCGCGATGCTCCTCGCCTCCGAGCCCGGCGTCCGCCCGAGCACCGTCGTAGAGGCAGCTCACGGCAGGCGCGCTCCGAGCTCCCGGGTGAGCTCGACGAGCGCGCGCACGTCGTCGTCCGTCGTGCGGAAGTTGACGATGCACGGGCGCAGGCCGATCTTCCCGTCGATCCGGGCCGGCGCGATCCACACGCGAGCGTCGTCCTGGAGGTGGCGGACGAGACGGGCATTGTGCGCGTCGAGGTCGTGCACCCCGGGCGGAACGTGCCTGAAGGGGACGATCGACAGCTCCGGCGGCCCGCACAGCGCCTCGAGGTCGGCATGCCGTCTCACCTCCTCGTAGAGCAGGGTCGCCTGCCGGAGGTTCCGCTCGATCGCGGCGCGGAACGCGTCGGCGCCGTGCGCCCTGAAGGCGAGCCAGAGCTTCAGCGCGCGGAAGGGCCTCGAGTACTCGAGGGTCACGTCGACCATGTGCGCCGTCGGCCGCTCGTGCGGGATGTAGTCCTCCTCGTGCGCGAGCGCGGTCTCGAGGTCGACGCGACGACGAACGAGCAGCACGCTGCAGGCCTTGGGCAGGTAGAGCCACTTGTGCGCGTCGAGGGTGACGGAGTCGACGCGGTCGAGCCCCGCGAACAGCCGCCCTGCGGTCGCGGTGGCCGCGGCAGGCAGGCCGTACGCGCCGTCGACGTGCAGCCACACGCGCCGCTCGTCGCAGACGTCCGCGATCGCGCCGATCGGGTCGACGGCGCCGGTCAGCGTCGTTCCCGCGGTCGCGACCACCGCGACCGGCACGGCGCCGAGCGTGAGGTCGGCGTCGATCATCGCCGCCAGCGCCTCCGGATCCATCCGACGGTCGCCGTCGAGCCGCACCGAGCGCACCCCGTCCTGCCCGATGCCGAGGAGCTCGGCGGCGCGGAGGATCGAGTAGTGGGACTCTGCCGAGCAGTACAGCGTCAGCGCCTCGCCGTGCAGCCCACGTTTCCTCGTCCCGGGGAGCGCGTGCTCCCGGGCCGCCGCCAACGCCGTCATGTTCGACACGGTGCCGCCACTCGTGAAGGCTCCCTCCTCTGCGGGGAAGCCGACGAAGTCGGAGATCCACCGAACCGCCTGGCTCTCGAGCTCGGAGGCGGCCCCCGCCCAGGTGGCCAGGTTGATGTCGAAGCACGATGCGAGCAGGTCTCCGAGCACGCCGATCTCGAGGCCCGAGGAGCCGACGAACGCGAAGAAGCGAGGCCGGGTCTGGGCGAGGCTCGTGTCGAGCACGCGCGCCGCGTCAGAAAGCACCGACAGCGCTCCCGTTGGGCCGTCAGGCAGCGCAGCCTGCAGCATCGCCCGCAGCTCGTCGTCCATCTCCGGCTGGTCGGGCCGGAACGCGTCGAAGCTCCGCCAGGCACCGGACACGATCTCGGCGGCGTACGCGAGCGCCTCCTCGCGCGACGCCTCCAGCCGAAGCAGCGCGTCGTCGTTGGGCCCCGAGGTCACCGCTCGGTCCAGGGTCGCGGCCGCCGGGCCCGAGGTGCCAGGGGAGACGAATACCTCACGACGTCGTGCCGTCCGCGATCTGCAGTGTCTTCAGGTCGGAGTAGAAGTCGAGCGCGTAGTCGCCGCCCTCGCGGCCGATGCCGGAGATGCCGATGCCGCCGAAGGGCGCGGTCAGGTCGCGGACCAGGAACGTGTTGACCCAGACGGTGCCGGCGCGCACGGCGCGGCCGACGCGCTCTGCCCGCTCGTGGGATCCCGTGTAGACGATGCCCGAGAGCCCGTACGGCGTGGAGTTGGCGAGCGCGATCGCCTCCTCCTCGTCTGCGAACGTCTGGAACGTGAGCACGGGGCCGAAGACCTCGCGCTGCACGATCTCCGAGTCGTTCGACCGGGGAACGACGAGGGTGGGCTCGTAGAGCAGCGGCCCTCTGTCGGAGCGCCGCCCTCCGCGCACGACCTCGTCGCCGTCGGCGCGAGCCCGCTCGACGAAGCCCTCCACTCGCGCGAGGTGATCCGGGTGGATCAGTGGGGTCACGGTCGTCCGCTCGTCGCGTGGATCGCCGAGCACGTGCTGCTCCGTGAAGCCATGGAAGAGGTCGAGGAACGGCCCGGCGACGGACTTCTCGACCAGCAGCCGCGTGCCCGCCAGGCAGACCTGGCCGGCGTCGTCGTACTGGCCTGCGGCCGTCCTCGCGGCCGCTTCCAGCTCACAGTCGGCGAAG
>JAOUEK010000100.1 GCA_029858755.1 Thermoleophilia bacterium | reverse complement strand
AGAGGACTGTAGCCGGGCCCGCCCGCCGCGGCTCGGCTACCCTCGCCCCGTGGAAGGGGTGCACCAGGTTGTCGGCGCGGTCGCGATCGGCGTCTGCGCCGCTGCGGCGCTCGTCGGGGGCGTCGCGTACTGGCGCGGCCGGGGCGCAGGGTCGATCACGACGCACGTGCTCGCATTGGCGCAGACCGCGCTGATCGCCCAGGTCGGACTCGGCCTCCTGCTGCTGTCGGGCGAGCACCGGGCCGCCGACCGGCTCCACTACGCGTATGGGACGCTGGCGCTCGGCGCTGCGCTCGCGCCGTGGTTCTACGCGCCGGAACGGGGTTCACGACGACTGCTCTGGTTCGCCGGGGCAACGGCTCTCGCCGGCGCGCTTGGCGTGCGAGCCTTCATGACCGGATCGTGATGCGCTTCCTCGCCAACCCGACCGTCCGCGGCCTCGCGCTCGTCGCCACGGTGTCTGCGCTGATCGTCGCGCTCTCGCTCGAGGGGACGCTGGCGATCGTCGGCGGCATCCTCTGGCTGGCGTTCCTGATCGCGATCGTCGTGTTCGTCGTGCGCCTCGCGCGGCGGCGGCGCGACGCAGTCGATCACTGGTCACGACGCGGGCGCGTCGTGATGGCGGGTGCGGTCGTGCTCGTGGTCGCAGACGTCGTGATGGCGGTGATCCTCTCCCCGACGCGCGGTGATGCGATCGCCTTCTTCGCCGTGCTCGCCGTCTCCGTCATCGTCGCCCTGCGCACCTGGCGCGACGAGCAGCGCTTGGTCTGAGCGTCCCCATACCGTACGCTCCAAGCCGTGGGAGGCACGCGGGGCGCGTCGATCCTCGTTGCCGCCGCGGTTCTGCTCGTCGCAGTGCCGGCGGCCGGAGCGGGCCGCCCGGCGCCGAGCGCGCCGCGGACGATCGAGTTCTCCGGCTACACGTGGGACGTCAAGTCGAGCAGCGGCAAGGTCGGCCCGGGGCCCAACTACTTCTCCAGCGCGCCGGACAACGTCTGGGTCGACGCGCAGGGCTACCTGCACCTGCGCATCACGACCGCGAAGCGCCGCTGGTACGCCGCGGAGGTGGTCAACCGGGCGAGCCTGGGGCTCGGGACGTACACGTGGGTGCTCGACTCGGCCGTCGACGCACTCGACCCGAGCGTCGTCCTCGGCCTCTTCACGTGGAACGACGACCCTGCCTTCAACCATCGCGAGCTCGACATCGAGTTCGCCCGCTGGGGCAGCGCCGCCGATCCGACCAACGGCCAGTTCGTCGTCCAGCCCTACGACACCCCTGGCAACCTCCGGCGCATCACGCAGGCGGCGGGCGCCACGCAGTCCACCCAGAGCTTCACCTGGGCGAAGGACCTCGTCTCCTTCTCGAGCTCCGCGGCGAGCCCGTCGGCATGGGTCTACACAGGGCCCGACGTGCCGCAGCCGGGCGGCGAGCACGCGCGGATCAACCTCTGGCTGTTCCGGGGCCAGGCGCCGACGGATCGACGCGAGGTCGAGGTCGTGATCCGCAGCTTCACGTTCACGCCGGGGCCCTGAGCCGGGGCTCAGGCCTCGACGCGGGCGCCCGCGCCGTCCAGCGCGTCGAGCGCGGCGCGGATGTCGACGAGCCGGCCCACGAAGATCGGCGTGTCGCGCTCGGTCCAGCGCGAGGCCTCGGTCTCGCGCAGGGTCATCATCAGGTGCATGAAGTCCGCCGGCTCCTCGCACTCGAACGCGGGCATGAACTCCTGGTCGTCGAGCCCGAACGAGTACGTGGTGTGGTTGGTGACGGTGACGAACGCGCCGCCGACCTCGGCGTGCTCGCGCATCGCCGCGACCCGCTCGTCGAAGTCGAGGAAGTACCAGGGCCGGCGCTTGACGAACGGGTAGACGACGAGGTACGGCGCGTTCCGCGGCAGCACCTTGCCGGCGCGCACCCGCTTCTTGTCGGTGTACACCGACGGCTTGGTCGTCGCGAGGAAGGAGTGCGGCGTCTCCAGCCAGCCGGCGAGCGGCGTGCCGTTCAACGCCGCGCCTAGCTCGAGCAGGTCGTCGTAGCGCTCCGTGATCTCCCAGAGGAAGAAGTCCGCTTCCCGGCGGACACCTGTCGTCGAGTAGGCACGGAGGCCCTCCATCCGACCCGCCCACTCCTCGACGACCTCGGCGAACGCCTCCTTCCCGGCCGCCCGCTCCTCGATCGGGAGCCGCCGCCACGCCGGGTCGACGCGGAAGAAGCGGTACGCGACGTACTGACCGACCTCGACGCCCTCGATCCGCTCGTATGCGGGGCGCTCGCTCACGCGCACATCGTACGCGGCACCCCGCTCAACGGGTCGGCAGCAGCCGACTGACGCGCGTGAAAGGGATGCCGGGATTGACGGGATGCGTGAGCGTGAGCGAGAGGCGCACCGGCTTTGCGCCGAGCCTCGCCGTGTTCAGGTTCGTGACCACGGTCACGCCGACTCGACCGTAGCCCCGTCGGCGCCCCACCACGGTGGTCGTGGGGCTGCGGGTGGCGGTGAGCTCCCAGCGGCAGTCGAGTGAGCAGCGGAACCGGACGATCCGCTTGCCCTTCTTGAACGCGGAGGCCGTTGGGAACCGGAGCAGCGTGGGGCGGACGTCGAGCGCGAGCCCGTCGCACTGCGCGATCGAGCCGCCGCGCGTGCGGTCGAGCGCGTCGCGCACGAACGGCAGGCTGGACTTGGGGGCGCCGTCGGCGTAGTAGACGCCCGACTGCCAACGATTGAGGTTCACCTCGTCCTGTGTGTGGAAGAAGAGCATCGCCACCACGTTGGGTTGGCAGAAGGCGAGCTCCAGCCCGCGCTCGTACGAGCGGGCCTGCACGTCCTCGGGGACGGGCCTCGTCGTCTTCGGCTCCACGCCCGTGTACAGGCCGGCCTTGCCCTCTGGGATCTGCGACTCGATCCCGAACTCGTCGTAGAGGATGGGCACCGTCGAGCCCGGCTGCGCGGTGCCGTCGAACGCCTCCGTGAGCACTGCGATCAGCTTGTCGTAGTCGGCGAGGGCGATGATCGCGTTGAGCGGATGCTGGAAGTCCGGCGACTGCGAGGAGTTGTCGGGGTACGGGTGGTGCGCCAGGCCGTCCATGATCGGCAGCGTGCGGCCGCTGACGCGGTAGGCGGCCCCCAGCTCCTGCAGGAAGCGCGTCGGCGAGTGGGTGTGGCGGGTGCCGGTCGGGCGATCGGCGCCGCGTGGGGCGAGCGCGGCGCCCCACACGCGGGCGCCCGGATCGACGCTCTTGATCGAGTCGTAGGTCTCGGCGAGCAGCGCCAGGTAGGCGGCGGGTGATGCGCTCGTCCCGTCCTGGTTGAACTGCGGCATCCAGAAGCCGTTCTGGTTGGGCTCGTTGCCGACGATCACGTCGTCGAGAGACGGGACCGCGCCCGCCAACGCGCCGGCGTACCGCGCGAACTCCGATCTCGCCTCGGGCGTGAGCGGCGTCGTCCTCGATCCCGGGTGGTAGACGGACACATACACGCGGACGCCGCTCAGCTCGGCGGCGCCGGCGACGTTCCGGAGCACGTTCAGCTCGCCCTGGTCGGGGGCGACCGCGCCGGGCGTCCACTGCGAGGTGATCCGCACGGCCCGGAAGCCGGCCAGGCGGAGCGCGGTCATCTTCGCCTTCGCGGTGACGAGGTCGGAGGCCCTGACGGCGTCCTCTGCGGCGCCCAGCACCATCTCCGGCCCGCCGGCGCGGGCGGGGGCGGCGACGAGCAGCGCCAGCACCACTGTGAGCAGGGAAAGACGAAGCATCATGGACTGTGACGAACGAAACGGCCGGTACGCTAGTCGCGATGGACGAGTCGCTTCCGGAGCAGCTGCGGAGGCTCCCGCAGCGCCCCGGTGTGTACCTCTTTCGCGACGCGCGCGACGACGTCCTCTACATCGGCAAGGCGAAGTCGCTGCGCTCCCGGGTGCGGAGCTACTTCAACCGTGGCGACGGCCGTGTCGGGATCGCGCAGCTCGTCGAGCGCGTGGCGCGGGTCGAGGTGATCGTGACGCGCACCGAGGCCGAGGCGCTGCACGTGGAGCAGAGCCTGATCAAGCGCAACCGCCCGCCGTTCAACGTGCGGCTGCGCGACGACAAGTCGTTCCCGTACATCGCGGTGACCGTGGGCGACGAGTACCCGCGCGTGATGTTCACGCGTGAGCGCCACCGGCGCGGCACCGTGTACTTCGGGCCGTACGCGAACGCGAAGAAGGTGAGGGAGACGCTCGACGTCCTCAACCGCGCGTTCCAGTTCCGGCCCTGCGAGGGGCCGAAGCCGGGGCGGCACTCGGGGATCCCGTGCCTCGACTTCCACATCGAGCGCTGCACCGCGCCGTGCATCGAGGCCATCTCGCGGGAGGCATACCGCGAGCTGGTCGACGGCGTGATCGCATTCCTCGCGGGTGACACGACGACGATCCAGCGCCAGCTGGAGGAGCGGATGCGCGCGGCGGCGGCCGAGGAGCGCTTCGAGGAGGCGGCGCGGAGCCGGAACCGTCTGTTCGCCGTTCGCCATCTCGCCGACCGCCAGGCGCAGGAGCGCCGGGGCGTGGGCAGCGTCGACGTGATCGGGCTCGCCGTCGAGGGTGAGCGAGCAGCCGTGCAGGTGTTCCCGCTCCGTGACGGGCGCATCGTCGACCGCTACGCGTTCCACCTCGAGAACGTGGGCGGGCAGGACGAGGCGACGATCCTGGAGGCGTTCTGTCTCGAGCACTATGCGGCGGCGCCGACCGTGCCGCCCGAGGTGCTCGTGCCGCCCGAGCTCGGCGACCTGGAGGCGCTCGGCGCCTTCCTCGCCTCGGTGCGCGGCGCCGGCGTCGACGTTCGCGCCCCGCGACGCGGGGAGAAGCGGCGCCTGGTCGAGCTCGCGGTCGAGAACGCCCGCGTGGCGCTCGAGCACGACGCCACCGCTGCCGAGACACGCCGTCGCCGCCGCGTCGAGGCGCTCGAGACGCTGCGCGAGGCCCTCAACCTGGAGAGCCTGCCGCTGCGCATCGAGTGCTTCGACGTCTCCAACATCCAGGGCCGGGAGATCGTCGCCTCGATGGCCGTGTTCGAAGACGCACAGCCGCGGCGCGCGCACTACCGCACCTTCGGCGTGCGGACGCTCGAGGGCCAGGACGACGTGGCCGCGATCGCGGAGGCCGTCGGTCGCAGGTTCGCGCGCCTTCGCGACGCTACCGACCCGGGGCGCAGAGACGAGTCGTTCACGTCGGTGCCGGACCTCGTCGTCGTCGACGGCGGCAAGGGACAGCTCCACGCGGCCGTCGAGGCGATCCGCTCGACGCTCGACCTGCCACGGCTCGCGGTCGTCTCGCTGGCCAAGCGCGAGGAGGAGGTGTTCGTGCCCGGTGCCCGCGAGCCGGTGCGCCTCGCGCACCACGATGCGGGGCTTCAGCTGCTGCAGCGGATCCGCGACGAGGCACATCGCACCGCGATCGGCCTGCACCGGCGACGGCGCGACTCACGCGCGTTCGAGTCGATCTTCGACGGGCTGGAGGGGATCGGGCCGGCGCGGCGACGGGCCATCCTGCGGCATTTCGGGTCGGTCGAACGATTCCTCGAGGCGACGCCCGAGGCGCTCGAGGGCGTCGACGGGCTGCCGGCGAAGACGGCCCGGAGCGTCTACGCGCAGCTGCACAAGGCAGGGCCCGCGTAGCGGAGCGGTCGCCGCCGCGTCACCCTGCCGGCGGGTCGTCGGTGTCGTCGGGCCGCGGCGACGGTGCTGCCCGGGCGCGCCGCGCATCACCGACTGCCTTGCTCACGCTCAGCGTGCCGAGCGAGAGGCCGACCGCGATCAGGCCGGCGACGACGTTGACGAGGGTCAGCGTGAGCCGCATACCCACGCTGAACGCCAGCAGCACCGACGACGGCGCGGCGCCGCGCAGCACCACGGTCAGGAACGCCTGCTCCGTGCCGATGCCTCCCGGTGTCGCGGGAGCAAGGGTGGCGAGGCTCAGCGTGACCTGCACGAGCAGCACGTTCCGAACCGACTGGTGGACGTCGAAGGCGCCGAGGAAGCACCAGATCGTGACGAGCCGCAGGCTCCAGTCGGCGAGCTGCCAGGTGAGGACGGTGCGCACGTAGCGGCTCGGCGGGCTGAGGACGGCGAAGGCCTGGCCGATGCGCTGCTGGAAGTTCTCCACGTGGCCCCGCAGCCAGACGACGAGCACCAGCACGGCGACGACCAGGACGACCACGACGAGGTTGGCCACCCGCGGGCTCGCGAGCAGCCACGCGAAGTCGAAGGCGGGGAGGTTGGGCAGCGAGTCCCACGAGGGCAGGACGCCCTGTGTGAGCGCATATGCGAACAAGAGTGTCGCCAGGGACATGTCGGCGATCGTGAGCACGGCGGTGGAGCTGAGGAGGGTCGTGTACGTCGAGCCGGGGATCGAGCGGTGCGTGAGGAAGAGGCGGAGCACGTCGCCCGCCCGTGCCGGCAGGACCGCGTTGACCCCGACCCCGGCGACGTACGCGCCGAAGATCGGCGTCCAGCGTACGGCCTCGTCCGGATAGGCCGCCCTGAGCACGTTCCGCCACGCTCTGCTCGTGCACGCCATCTTCGCGAGGTGACAGCCGATGCCGAGGGCGACGTACCGCGGGTCGACCGACGACAGCGAGTCGAGGAACGCGCTGGTCGCGTCCGCCAACCGGTCGACGATGTCGCCGATCCGGCTCACAGCAGGTCAGGCTCGGCGCGGCTGGTGACGGTCACCGGCTGCGCGTCGCCCCGCCTCAGTCGTCGGTGGCGAGGAAGGGGTAGCGGTAGTCGGTCGGGGGCACGAGCGTCTCCTTGATCGTGCGGGGGCTGACCCAGCGGATCAGGTTCCACATCGAGCCCGCCTTGTCGTTCGTGCCGGACGCCCGGGAGCCACCGAAGGGCTGCTGGCCGACGACCGCGCCGGTCGGCTTGTCGTTCACGTAGAAGTTCCCTGCCGCGTACACGAGCTCGCGCTGCGCCTGCTCGATCGCGTAGCGGTCGTGCGCGAAGACGGCGCCGGTGAGCGCGTAGCTTCCCGTGCCGTCGACGAC
>JAOUEK010000099.1 GCA_029858755.1 Thermoleophilia bacterium | reverse complement strand
GAGCAGCGCCCAGCGGCGACGGTCGTGCCGCGGGTGGCGCGGATCCTCGGTCACGCGCCGCCGACCCCGTGGGCGTCGATCACAGCACGAGCACGACCTTGCCCGTCGAGCGTCGCTCTTCGATCAGCCGGTGCGCCTCGCCCGCCTGATCGAGCGGATACGTGGACCCGACCACCGGACGGACGATGCCCTGTGCCCACAGGCGGAGCAGATCGCGTGCGGCGTCGCGCACGATCGCCGGCTCCCGCTGCATCAGCCGACCCAGGTAGAAGCCGTGGAGCCCGACGTTCCGGCCGACGAGCTGCTGCGGGCTGACGGGCTCCCAGGGCCCGCCCGCGTACCCGACCGCCACCGCGGCCCCGAGGGGTCGCAGCAGGCGCAGCGCGCCGGCCAGCAGCGGTCCGCCCACCGGGTCGAGCACGACGTCGACCTGGCCCAACTCCTCGATCGCGTCGTAGGTGACCGCCTCGACTGCGCCGAGCGAGCGCGGCAACGCCAGCTTCTCCTCGCTGCCCGCCGCCGCGACGACCTCGGCCCCGAGCGCCCGCCCGACCTGCACGGCGGCACTCCCCACGGCGCCGGCGGCCGCAGTGACGAGCAGCCGCATCCCGTGACGCACCGGCGCCTGGCGTGTGAGCGGCAGCCAGGCGGTGAGAAAGGCCATCAGGAATGCAGCCCCCTCCTCGAAGGACGCGTCGGGGGGGAGGTCGAACAGCCAGTCCTCGTCGACCGCGGCCACTTCCGCGTAGCCGCCGCCCGTCGCGCGGACCAGCCCGAGCACCCGTCGGCCGCTCTCCGTCAGGCCCGCGACCTCCAGCCCCGGCACCCATGGCAGCTCGGGCGGCTGCGGGTACATGCCCTGCCGCACGAGCACCTCGAGGAAGTTGACGCCCGCCGCCCGCACGGAGACGAGCACCTGCCCCTCGCCGGCCGTCGGCGAGGGGAGCTCGTGGACGACGAGCGCCTCGGGCCCGCCCTGACGCTCGAGGACGACGGCGCGCACGCCTCACCGACCGGTGAACGACGGCTCGCGCTTCTCGATGAACGCGGTCACTCCCTCGAGCCCGTCCTCGGAGGCGAGGCAGCGGCGGAAGCCGTCCGCCTCGCGCCGGAGCCCCTCCTCCAGCGACAGGTCGCGGGTCGTGCGGGCGAGCTCACGCAGCACTGCCACGGCGTGCGGCGAGCGGGAGGCGATCGCGCCGGCCACCTCGAGCGCGGCGGGCATCAGCTCGGCCGCCGGGACGACCTTCTCCACGAGGCCCCAGCGCTCGGCGGTGCCCGCGTCCACGAAGTCGCCCGTGAGGTTGAGCAGCATCGCCCGGCCGAGGCCGACGAGCCGGGGCAGCCGCTGGGTACCGCCGCCTCCCGGGATCAGCCCCAGCTTGATCTCCGGCTGCCCGAGGCACGCGTCGTCCGCGCAGACGCGGACGTCGCAGCACATCGCCAGCTCGAGCCCACCGCCGAGGCAGAACCCCTGGATCGCCGCCACGAACGGCGTGTGCCCGGCGTCCATGCGCGTGCCGAGCCGCTGGATGCCGCGCGCGGACCCCGCCTCCTGCGTTGCGGACTCGCGCAGGGCGGGGAACTCCTTGATGTCGGCACCGGCCACGAAGGCGCGCTCGCCGCCGCCCCGCAGCACGATCGCGCGGGTCTCCACATCGGCGTCGAGCCGCTCGACCTCCGCCTCGAGCTCCTCGAGCAGCGCGGCGGAGAGCGCGTTCATGGGGGGGTTGTCGATGGTGACGACGGCGACGTGGCCGTCGTGGTCGGTGGAGATGAACTGACCCATTGCGTCCCTTCGTCGGGGGGCGGGCGTGGCCCGTCCCTAGCTCGCGGCGAACTGCTCGCGCAGCGCCGTCTTCCGGAACTTCCCCACGGCCGTCTTCGGGATCTCGTCCACGAACTCGAAGCGCTCGGGCAGCCACCACTTGGCGAAGTGCGGCTCGAGGTGCTCGCGCAGCTCGTCCGGCGTCGCCGACTGCCCCTCCGCGAGCACGACCACGGCGAGCGGCCGCTCGGACCACTTCGCGTCGGGCACCGCGATCACGGCCGCCTCGGCCACGGCGGGGTGGCCCATGAGGGCGTTCTCGAGCGCCACCGACGAGATCCACTCGCCGCCCGACTTGACGAGGTCCTTGTCCCGGTCCTGGATCTCGACGTACCCGTCGGGGCGGATGGTGACGATGTCCCCGGTCTTGAACCAGCCGTCGTCCGTCCAGCGGTCGTCTGCCTCCGGCGACTCGTAGTACGCGGACGCGACGGACGGCCCCCGCACCTCCAGCTCGCCCATCGTGGCGCCGTCCCACGGGACGAGGCCCTCGCCGCCGCGGGCCCGGATCTCCACGAACGGGATCGGCGGCCCCTGCAGCGCCCGGCGGGCGTAGATCTCGTCCGTCTCGAGGCCGATCTCCTGCTCCTCGAGCCCGGAGAGCGTCCCCACGGGGCTCATCTCGGTCATGCCCCAGCCGTGCGCGACGCGGAGGCCGTGGCGCTCGCCGAACGCCTCGATCATCGCCCGCGGCGGGGCGGCGCCGCCGACCGTCATCATCCGCATCGGGGAGAGGTCCCAGCCGCCGGGGTTGGCGTCGAGCGCCTGCAGCACGCCCATCCAGATCGTGGGCACGCCGGCGGAGACGGTGACGCGCTCCTGCTCGAAGTCCTCGAGGAGGCTCACCGGGTCGAGGTGCGGGCCCGGGAACACCTGCTTGGCGCCCACGATCGCGCACGAGAAGGGGAAGCACCAGGCGTTGGCGTGGAACATCGGCACGACCGGGAGCACCGTGTCCGAGGTCGTGAGCCCGATCCCGGGGCCGACGGTGAGCGCGTGGATCGCGATCGCCCGGTGCGAGTAGAGAACGCCCTTGGGGCGACCCGTGGTGCCGCTCGTGTAGCACATGGCCGCGGCGGAGCGCTCGTCGAGGTTGCGGTAGGCGAACGCGCCCTCGTCGGCGGCGGCCAGCAGCTCCTCGTAGTCGAGGGCGCCGTCCGGTGTCGGCCCCGCGCCGACCGCGATCACGTGCTCGAAGGCGCAGCGACCGACGAACTGCTCTGCGAGCGGCCACAGCGTCTTGTCGACGACGAGCACCCGGTCCGCCGCGTGCGTGGCGATGTAGGCGTTGTCGTCGGGGTGCAGGCGCAGGTTCAGCGTGTGCGTGACGAAGCCGCCGGCCGGGGCGCCGATGTACACCTCGAAGTGCTCGTGGTGGTTCCACATGAACGTGCCCACCCGGTCGCCGTCGTCGAGCCCGAGCCGTCGCAGGGCGACCGCGAGCCGCTTCGTCCGCGAGATCACCTCCGCGTAGCTCGCGCGATGAAAGCTCTTGTCCGGGAGCCGCGAGACGATCTCGCGGTCGCCGTAGAGCTCGTCCGCGCGACGCAGGATCGCCGGCACGTTCAGCTCGTAGTCCATCATCAGCCCCTGCATCACCAACCTCCCTCGTCGATCAGACGGGTTGCGATCTCGGCTCGCAGCGCCGAGGTCGAAGCCTCCCACGACCGGATCCAGAGCGCACGCTTGATCAGCCGCTGCAGCGGGTGCTCCCACGTGAAGCCGATGCCGCCGTGCGCCTGGATCGACCGCTCGCATGCTGCCACGGCGGCCTCGCCGGCCTGCGCCTTCGCCGCCGCCGCCAGCAGCCCGGCGCGCCCGTCGCCGACCGAGATCGCCCAGGCCGCGCCGAGGGCCAGCGACCTGGCGAGCTCGAGCTCCATGAAGGTCGTCGCCAGCGGATGCGCCACCGCCTGGTACGAGCCGATCGGCCGCCCGAACTGCTCCCGCTCACCGACGTAGGAGACCGCCAGCTCGAGCGCGCGGGCGCCCACGCCGCAGGCCTCGAGCGCGAGCGCGGTCAGCGACCGACGCCGGATCTCCGGCAGCACCTCGGTGGAGCAGAGCCGGCGGCCGGCCTCGCCGCCGACGACGACGCCGAGCGGTCGCGTCGCGTCGTGGGTGGCGAGGAGCTCCCGCTCGAAGCGAACCAGCTCGTAGACCCCGTCGCCGCCGGCGACCGCGACGTTGGTGACGGAGTCCAGGTCGGGGACGAGGGGGCCGAGCGCGAGCGCCCAGCTCGCCTCCCCGGCGGCGACCGCGGCCTGGTCGTCGGCCGGGAGCGCGGGCAGCGACACGGCGACCGTGCCGTAGAACGGCCCGGGCGTGAGCGCGCGGCCGAGCTCCTCGTGCAGCACCGCCTGCTCGAGGAAGCCGAGCCCGGCGCCGCCGAGCTCCTCGGCCACGCCGACGCCGGTCCACCCGAGCTCGGCGAGCGCCCCCCAGGTGGGCTCGGGAGTGGCCTCGAGGAACGCGCGGGCCTGGGCGCGCAACTCCTCCTGCTCGGGGGTCGGCGACGCGTCCATCAGCGCGACCTCGGGAGCCCCAGCACCCGCTCGGCGACGATGCTGCGCAGGATCTCCGACGTGCCGGCCTCGATCGTGTTGCCCCGGCTGCGGAGCTGCTGCTGCTGCCACCAGCCGCCGTAGGGGGCGTTGCCGGCGGCGAGCAGCGCGTCGGGGCCCAGCAGGTCGAGCGCGAGCGCGGTCACCCGCTGGTTGGCCTCCGACCACTGCAGCTTGAGGATGGAGCCCTCGGGCCCGGGCACGCCGGTGCGCGCGAGCGCCGAGAGCGAGCGATAGGCGGTGAGCCGCAGCCCCTCCAGCTCCACCCACTCGCGAGCGATCGCATCCCGCTGCAAAGTCGTGGCGCCGCGGTCGCGGGCGAGCGAGACGAGCTTGCGCAGCGCCAGCTCCAGCCGCGAGACGAGCGCGATCCCGAGCGTCCCGCGCTCGTGGAGCAGCGTCGTCATCGCCACCTGCCAGCCACCTCCGACCTCGCCGAGCACGCTGGCCACCGGCACCTCGACACCGGACAGGAAGATCTCGTTGAACTCGGCGTCACCCGTGAGCTGGCGCAGCGGGCGCACCTCGACCCCGGGCGCGTGCATGTCCAGGATCAGGTACGTCAGCCCCTCGTGCCGGCGCGACGAGGGGTCGGAGCGGGTGAGCAGGATGCAGTGGTCGGCGACGTGCGCGTACGACGACCAGACCTTCTGACCGTCGACGACGAACCGGTCGCCCTCGCGGCGCGCGCTCGCCCGGACGCCGGCGAGGTCGGAGCCCGCGTCCGGCTCCGAGAAGCCCTGGCACCAGATCTCGTCCGCCGAGAGGATCGGCGCCAGATACCGCGCCTTCTGCTCCGGGGTGCCGTGGGTGATGATCGTCGGGCCGGCCATGCCGAGGCCGATCACGCCCACGTGCGGCGGCGCCTCGGCCAGCGCCGCCTCCTCGAGGAAGATCGCCTGGTGCGCCAGGGTGGCCCCCGCGCCGCCGTACTCCGCCGGCCAGGTGAGGCCGGCGTACCCGGCCGCGTGGAGCGACGCGCTCCACGCCCGGAGCGCGGTCAGGTCGTCGGTGTGGACGCCGAAGCCGTAGCCGCGCAGCTCGTCCGGGACGTTCGTCGCGAGCCAGTCGCGCACCGTCGACCGGAACGCGGCCTCCTCGGGGGTGTCACGGAGATCCACGACCGCTGAGCCTACCCGGGCGCCCGCTCAGGTCACGAGCCCGCGCGCGACCGCACGGGCGGACGCCACGCCGGACAGCGCCATCGTCACGTCCAGCTCGGCCGCCAGCCGGCGGATCACGGCCTCGACGCCGGCCTCGCCACCGAGCGCCAGGCCGTACACGTAGGGGCGCCCCACCAGCACCGCGTCGGCGCCGAGCGCGAGGGCCTTCAGCACGTCGGGCCCGCGGCGCACGCCGCCGTCCACGAGCAGCGGATAGCCGTCGCCGACGACCTCGCGCACCTCGACCAGCGCGTCGATCGCGGCAACCGCGCCGTCCACCTGGCGGCCGCCGTGGTTGGAGACGACGATGCCCTCCACGCCGTGCTCGACCGCGAGGTGCGCATCCTCGCCCGTGAGCACCCCCTTGAGGAGGATGGGCAGCGTCGTCTGCTCCCGCAGCCAGGCGAGGTCGTGCCAGGTGAGGCCGAGGTTGGGGAACGTGAGCAACGCGCGGATCGCGGCCGATTGCACGTCCTCCTCGGGCGGCGCGTCGAGCCAGGCCCGGAAGACGGGGTCGGAGAAGAACTGCGCCAGCCCGTCCCCGCCGAGGAACGGCAGGTAGGCGTTGCGGAGGTCGCGGTCGCGCCAGCCGAGCATCAGCGTGTCGACGGTGACCACGATCGCGCCGTAGCCCGCCTGCTCTGCCCGCCCCACCAGGCTGGCTGTCAGGTGCCGGTCCGCGAGCCAGTACAGCTGGAACCACCGCGGCGTGTCACCGGTGGCCTCCGACACGGCCTCGAGCGGGGTGGAGGCAGCCGAGGAGAGCACGAGCGGGACGCCGGTGGCCGCGGAGGCCCGCGCGACGGCCAGCTCGGCGTCGGGATGGACGATGGAGAGGACGCCGACCGGCGCGAGGAGGAACGGCACCGGAGAGCGCAGGCCGAGCAGCTCCACTGAGAGGTCGCGCTCGGCCGTGCCCGCGAGCATGCGCGGGCGCAGACGCCGTCGCGAGAACGCGGCGACGTTCTCCCGCCCCGTCGACTCCGATCCGGCGCCGCCCGCCACGTAGTCGAAGGCGGCGGGCGCCATCACCTCCCTGGCGCGCGCCTCCCACTCCTCCGGCGCGAGCGGCCACGAGTCGCCTCCGCCGAGGTAGATCGCGTTCTGCACCGTGCCACCGGGCTCCAGGGGCATCCCGGCGCCATCTTCCCGTGGCGCCGGCGGCCAGTCAACGGCTCCTGCAGCCCGCGCGGCTCAGCGGACGAGCCAGGCGACGACCGCGCCCAGCGTCGCCACGCCGAGCGCGAGCGCTGTCAGGGCGACGAGCCAGGCGGCGTCCAGGATCGAGTCGCCGCCGGCGATCAGCCAGGCCGCGCCGATGGCGGCGAAGGCGAGCCCGAACAGCAGGTGCCCGGGCCTGACACTGCGCTTCTCACCCACGGGTGACCACTCCTTCTCCGATGCCGACGTCGAGGTCGAGGACGATCGTGCCCGCCCCCGGCGTCCCGTCGAGGTCGATGCTCAGGTCGTGCCCGACCCCCTCCGTCTCGGACCCGTCCGGGCCCTCGAGGCGACCCATGCCCACGT
>JAOUEK010000098.1 GCA_029858755.1 Thermoleophilia bacterium | reverse complement strand
GACGCGGGGCGGGATGGCCTGGTGGAAGCCGCGCACACACGGTCGGGCCCCAGCCCGACCGCACCGCTCACCGGATCGTGCCCGCCCCCATGGCGACGAGTGCCGATCGCTTCGTCTCGGGGGCGTCGGGCGGGACCTCGAGGTACTGGAGCGAGAAGCGCGCGAGGTCGCGGAAGACGGGCGCGGCCACCACGCCGCCCCAGATCGCCCCGCGCGGCTCGTCGACCATCACCAGGATCGCGAGCCGCGGCTGGCGGGCAGGGACGAGCCCGACGAAGGAGGCGACGTACTTCCTCACGTAGCGCCCGTTCTCCGCCTTCTGCGCGGTACCCGTCTTGCCGGCGACCGTGTAGCCCGGAATCGCGGCCTCGGTGCCCGTGCCCTCGACCACGACGTCCCGGAACATGGACATCATCTTGTTCGCCGTCTGCCTCGAGACGATCCGCTTCGGGGGCCTTGGTGAGACCTTCCTCCCTCCCACCTTGGCGACGAGGTGGGGTGTCTCGCGAACACCGCTGTTCCCGATTGCCGCGTAGGCGGAGACCATCTGCATCGGCGTCACCGCGATGCCCTGGCCGATGGGCACGGTGCCGATCGTCGACCCGGACCACTGGTCGACCGGGAGCACGAGGCCAGGGCTCTCGCCGAGGGAGCCGAGGCCCGTCTGCTTCCCGAAGCCGAAGCGGTCGATCCAGGTGGCGAGCTCACCGGCGCCGAGCCGCTCGGCGATCGTGATCGTGCCCACGTTCGACGACTCGTAGAGGATCCGGCGGACTGACATCTGCTCGGTCGGGCGGGAGTGGGCCTCGTGGATCGTGCGATCGGCGACCTTGATCGTCGGCGCCAGCACGAACGACGTGGTCGGGGTCACGACCCGATCCTCGAGCGCGGCGGCGATCGTCACGATCTTGAAGGTGGAGCCAGGCTCGTAGATGTCGGTGACCGCCCGGTTGCGGCGCGCGTCCGGAGCGGCGGACGCGAACCTGTTCGCGTCGAAGGTCGGCGCGTTGGCGAGAGCCAGGATCGCGCCCGTGCGCGGGTCGAGGACGATGGCGGTGGCGCCGCGTGCACCCCACCGGCGCACCGCGTCCGTGAGCATGCGCTCCGCGGTGGCCTGGATCTGGTTGTCGAGGGTGAGCACGACGTTCCGCCCTCCCCGCTCGGGCCTCGAGGTGACCACGTCGATCGCGCGCCCGAACGGGTCGCGGATCACCCTCTCCGACCCCGCTCTGCCCGCGAGCTGCTTGTCCAGCGCCTTCTCCAGCCCCTCGAGCCCGCGGTTGTCCGTGCCGGCGTAGCCGAGCACGTGGGAGGCGACGGTCCGCTGCGGATAGATCCGCCGCTCCTCCCCGTAGAAGCCGATCCCGGGGATCTTCTTCCGCTCCAGCTTCGCCGCCCTGATCGGGTCGGCCTTGCGCTGCAGGTAGACGAACCCCTTCGAGCGATCTGCGAGCAGCCGGTAGACGTCGTCGGGGTCGAGCCCCAGCACCTTGCCGGTGACGATCGCGGCCCGCTTGGGGTTGACCACGTGCTGCGGGTCGGCGTAGACGGTGGTCGCCTGCTCGCCGATCGCAAGCGGCTTGCCCGTGCGGTCGAAGATGGTGCCGCGCGCAGCCGGCAGCTCGATCGTCTCCACGTGCTGCTGCTCGGCGAGCGTCTCGTAGGAGGGGCCTTCGACCACCTGCAGGTACGCAGCGCGCCCGAGCGTGAGCGCGAAGAGCACCGCGAAGCCTGCGAGCAGGGCCCGGATGCGACGGTTCGCCCGCCGTTCCATCACCGCTCCGGTGCGAGGTCCACGTACGTCGTCAGCAGGGGGTCCGCCGACTCGACGCCGAGCCGCGCCCGTGCCTGCGTCTCGATGCGGATGCTGGCCGACGCGCTGGAGAGCCGTGCACGCAGCCGAGCATTGTCGGCCCTGAGCTGCGCGCGCTCCACGCCGAGGCGGTCCAGCTCGACGTTGAGCTGGAGCACGGCCACGTTGACCGCGACCACGCCGGCGAGCAGCGCGGCCACGACCACGATCCAGACGACGCCTTCCGGGAAGCGCGAGCGGCGTGCCTTGGCCCCACCACGCGCGCGCGCACGTCTGCGGAGTGGCGCGTCCGCGATCGTCGACATCAGATCTTCACCGCGGCCCGCAGGCGAGCCGAGCCGGAACGCGGGTTGTGATCGAGCTCGGCAGCGCCGGGCCTCACGGGACGGGGCGTGAGCACCCGCAGCTCGGGCTCCTTCCCGCAGGCGCACACCGGGAAGTCGGGCGGGCAGGTGCAGCCGCGAGCCCGCTCGCGGAGGAAGTGCTTGACGATCCGGTCCTCGAGCGAGTGGAAGCTGATGACGGCGAGTCGACCGCCGGGCCGCAGCATCTCGACCGCAGCCGGGAGCGCCGACTCCAGCGCAGCCAGCTCGTCGTTGACGGCGATGCGCAGCGCCTGGAACACACGCTTCGCCGGGTGCCCCTCGCCGAAGCGCGCGGGCGTCGGGATCGCCGACTTGATCGTCTCCACGAGCTCTCCGGTCCGCGTGAACGGATGCTCGGCGCGGCGGCGAACGATCGCGCGCGCGATCGGGACCGCGTACCGCTCCTCCCCGTAGCGGCGGAAGATCGTCCGCAGCTCGCGCTCGTCCCACGTGTCGACGATCTCCGCGGCCGTCAGCTCCGAGGTCGTGTCCATGCGCATGTCGAGCGGAGCGTCGGTGGCGTACGAGAAGCCGCGCTCGGGCCGGTCGATCTGCATCGAGGAGACCCCGAGGTCGAAGAGGATCGCGTCGGCGGTGACGTCGTTCGCCGCGAGCTGTGCGAGCACGACCGAGAAGTCGCCGCGGAGGAAGCGGACGTCGACGCCCGCCGCGGCCCTGAAGCGGTCGAACGACGGCCGCGCGGTCGGATCGCGGTCGATCCCAACGAGCTTGCCGCTGCCCTGCAGATCCTGGGCCAGCAGGCGGGCGTGACCGCCGGCGCCGAACGTCGCGTCGACGACGGTCTCCCCCGGCTGCACGGCGAGCAGCTCGCGCACCTCGTCCGCGAGGACGGGGATGTGATCAGCGGCGTTTCTCGGCAAGACGTTCGGCAACATCGTCGGCGCTCCCTTCGACGGCCTTCAGGTGCTCCGCCCACGCAGCGCGGTCCCAGATCTCCAGGTGGTCATCGACACCGGCGATGACCACCTCCCTGTCGAGGTCGGCGTGACGGACGAGCGCGGGCGGCACGAGCACGCGGCCCTGCCGGTCCGGCTCTTCTTCCGTCGCGCCCCCGAACACGTGGCGCTTGAGCTGCCGCGCCTCGCGGGAGAACGAGTCCAGCTCGGCCACCCTGGCCCGGACCCCCGACTCCCACGTGACGCGGGGGTACACGTCGATGCACGCATCGATCCCGCGGGAGAGCACGACACCGCCGGCGAGCGCCGTGCGGAATCGAGCCGGCAGGGTGAGCCGGCTCTTCTCGTCGATGGTGTGCTCGTACTCGCCGTAGAACATCGCGCCTGCCGTGGGTCTCCCACGGGGCCCCACTGTAAACCACTTCTCCCCACAACGCAACCCCTGGACACCACTGCTGTGGAGCCCCGCCGACGGTGGGCGAGCGGTCGCGGTCCGCCGGGCGATCGTGGGCTCGGCGGCTACCGCATGACGACGACCGGCCCTGAGGTCGGCGCCGTCCTCAGCTCATGGCTGCGGCGGAGTGCCCTCGGGGCGCAGCACGCGCTCGTCGACGATCACCCGGGCCGACTCGCCGATGAAGAGCGCCCGATCGGCAGCGAACTCGTCGGCGAGGCTGGCGAAGGCGGCCTCCATCGCCTCCTCCGAATCGAACCAGACCTCGCCGAAGCCGTCCCACGGCTGCTCGTCGTCGACCCATCGCTCGACGAGGTCGATGCGATAGCCGCGGAGGCCGGGAAGACGGAGCGCGAGCTCCGCGTGGCGCGTCGTCCAGTGACGGACGAAGTCCTCCCGCGACATCCCCTCGCGCCGGCGAACGAGCGTGATCCGCTTGATCACGGGCTCACCCCGTTGACGACGTGCCGGATCGGCTCGCCGCGCTGGAGCCGGCGCAGGTTCTGGACCCCGTCCCGGAGGACGCGCTCGACCATCTCCGTCGTGACGCCGCCGATGTGTGGCGAGCAGACGAGGCCGGGTGCCGAGAGGATCGGGTGACCTGCCGGAGGCGGCTCGGGATCGAAGACGTCGAGGCCGGCCCGCACGCGCCCGTCGTGGAGCGCAGACGCCAGAGCGTCCAGGTCGACGACCGGGCCCCGCGAGGTGTTGACGACGATCGCGCGAGGCTTCATCAGAGCGAGCTCGCGACCACCAATCAGCCCCGCCGTCGCCTCCGTCAGCGGTACGTGAAGCGAGACCACGTCGCTGACAGTGAGCAGGTCGTCGAGGGAGACACGCCGCATGCCGTAACGGCACTCCAGCACGGCATCCGCGACCTCGTCCGCGTAGACGAGATGCATGCCGAACGCGTCCGCACGCCGCGCGACCTGCTTGCCGATCTCTCCGAGACCGACGAGGCCGATCGTCTTGCCGACGAGCTCGGAGAGCCCGGCGCCGACGAGCGCGGGGGCAGGCCAGCCTCCGGAGACGATCCCGGCGTGGCCGGCCGGCACCTGCTTCGCGACCGCCAGCAGGAGCGCGAACGTGTGCTCGGCCACGGTGTCGGCATGACCGGCGGTGTGCACGTTGCAGACGGGGATGCCGCGCCGTGCGGCGGCCTCGATGTCGATTGCGTCGTACCCTCGGCTCGCTGCCTGGATCAGCCGGAGCGAATCGGCGCGGACGATCGCCTCGCTCGGGACGGGCAGCATCATCACCAGCATTGCGTCGACGCCGGCGAGCGCATCGCTGTCGACCGACGTCGTGCGTGAGATCTCCCACCCATCGGCCCCGAGCTCCGATTCGACGACGCGGTCGAGGCGCTGGTCTGGGTTGTAGATCTCCGCGAGGGCGGTGAGCAGCCGCATCGGACTCACTTTTCGGGTGCGGCACGACGCCGCTCCGGCCAGTCTAGTGGCACTCGCTCTGCGCCCCGATCCCGGGCACGCGACGACCCGTGCTTCCGTCTCGCCCGACAGCACGGTGCCGTTCGGTGTCAGACATCCGCAGAGCGTCAATTGCCCGTTGCCCCGAGTGTGCCTCGAGACATCCACGTCCTCACGCCCGGAACACCGGCGCCGATCTCGGGTCTGTCCTGTGGCTGCCCGCGAACGACCTGTCCGACGGTCGGGGAACGACCGTCTCGTGATCGGCGCGGGCTCCGCCCGACCGCAGTCGTGTCCGACACACGAGTCCCGCACGCCGGTAGGCACGTGTGGTCAGCGCAGGTCGACGGGCTGCGGCGAGACGCCACGGCCCGTGAGCGCCGCGGCGCCGCAGCGGGCCGCGAAGCCGACCGCGTCCGTGGCGTCGAGCCCGGCCGCGAGCGCGTACGTCAGCCCGGCGAGGAAGCAGTCACCGGCCCCGTACGTGTCCTCGATCGGCCCGGGAGGCGGAGAGGCGCTGAACGGCCCGCCCGGCTGGGCCCAGCCGCCGAGAGCTCCGGACGTGGTGACCACGAGCGACGGCGGAGGATCGAGGTCACCGGGACGGAAGTGCTCGTGGACGTCCTCCCCGCTCCCCACGAGCGCGTCCAGGACGACGGCACCGCGGCGGAGCACGTCGAGCTCGCGCGCGGTCGCCGTGACGACGCGTGCGCGTCGGGCGCGGAGGAGCGCGTCGACGTCGCCGGCGACGAACACGACAGCGTCCATGTGCGCGAGCTCGTGCCACGGCAGGCTGTCGTCATTGCCGCGGGGGCGAAGCTTCGGGCCGACGGTCGTGATCGTCCGCTCGCCGTTGTCGTCCAGGTGGGTCAGGGCCCAGCGCGTCGGAACCCGCTCGTAGCAGGCGTGAACGCGCACACCTCGCTCCTCGAGCTCGGTCGCCGACGCGTGCCCCAGGTCGTCGTCACCGAGCGCTGTGAACAGCGTCGCCTCGCCGGCCAGCTGCGCGAGCTGGATCGCGGCGACCGCGCCCGCTCCCCCGACCTGATCCCAGTTCTCGAAGGAGTGCGCGATCGCGCCGGCTGCGGGCACTTGGTCGACTCGCGCGAACCGGATCCACTCGACGTGCCCGACAACCGCAACCCTCACCCTGTTGAGTGTCACAGATCGCGGCCCGGCCGCGTGTCACCGCTCATGCGGCGGGCGGGCGGAGCAGCCGACGGTGGAGCTCGACGGTGTCGGGAGACGGCCCGACACCGAGCTCGGCTCGGAGGTGGGAGCGGAGCTGCTCGTACGCAACGACGACCTGGTGACGAAGGTCGAGCAGCACGTCGCCGAGGCGCATCCCGAGCTCGACGGGAAGATGACGCGCGAGGACGTCCTCGGCATGGCCGTCGAGGACGACTGAGGCCAGCCGCACCGCTGACATCCCGGGGTCGGGAGCCTCATTCGGGCAGCGACGCTTCGGAAGCGCAACCCGGGCCCGAGCCGACCTCACGCACGCGCCTCCCGAGACGTTTCCCGGGATGATGGAATCCGTGGCGAGCCGTATCCCCCCGTTCGAGACGTTCTACGTCGAGCATCGCGACGAGGTGCTCGGCGTCCTGCGGAAGTCCCTCGGCGGCGACCGGGCGGAGGACGCCTTCCAGGAGACGTTCCTGCGCGCGCTGCGCGCCTACGACCGGCTCTCGCACGGCGAGCATCTGCGGGCGTGGGTGCTGACGATCGCCCGCAACGTCGCACTCGACGTGCACCGGAGGACGCGCCCGACGGGCGAGATGCCCGAGCTCGCGCACGTCGACGGGCTCCCCGCCTTCGTCGAGCTCGGCGAGCTCACCGACGGCCTCCCGTCCACCGAGCGCGCCGCGGTCGTGCTGCGGTACGGCTACGACCTCGACTACGACCGGATCGCCGAGGCGCTCGGCTCCAGCCCCGAGGCGGCGAGGCAGGCCGCATCCGCGGGCGTTCGCCGCCTTCGCACGAGGACAGGAAGGAGAGCAGGATGACCGTCCCCGCCGACCTCGACCACCGCTTCCGCGCGGCGGCGGCCCGCTCGGGCCTGCTCGACGCCGCCTTCGACACGATCGACAGCCCGCTCGGCCAGCTCTTCGTC
>JAOUEK010000097.1 GCA_029858755.1 Thermoleophilia bacterium | reverse complement strand
GACGAGACGCGCAAGCTCGCCGGCGGGCACGTCCGCAGGGCGCACGCCGGCCGCGACCAGGTTGTTGGCGATCACGTTGGCAGCGGCCAGGGGATCGGCCCCGGCGGCGACGGTTCCCTCCCAGAGCGCATCGAGGCCGCCCGTGACGAGCACGAGCGCGCGCTCGTGGTCGAGCCGGTCCGCGATGCGGCTGATGCGGGCGGCCGGCAGCTCCGGGAGCTCGCCGCGGAGCCGCGCCACGAGCTCGGCGGGCGGCTCGACGGGCACCAGGTCGGGCTCGGGGAAGTAGCGGTAGTCGTCCGCCTCCTCCTTCGCGCGCCTCGGTGTCAGCCGGCCCGAGGCGGCGTCGAAGTCGTACGTCTCCTGCACGACCTCGCCTCCGCCCTCCCACACGGCGACCTGGCGCTCGACCTCGGCGTCAATGCCCCGAGCGATGAAGCCGAACGAGTTCATGTTCTTGATCTCCGTACGCGTCCGCAGCTCGGCGGTGCCGACCGGGCGCACGGAGACGTTGGCGTCGACCCGCAGCGTGCCCTTTTCCATCTCCGCGTCGGAGATGCCCAGCTCGACGATCGTCTGGCGTAGCAGCTGGAGGAACCGCTTCGCCTCCTCGGCCGAGTGGATGTCGGGCGCGGTGACGATCTCGACGAGCGGCGTGCCGCCACGGTTGTAGTCCACGAGCGTGTACTCGGCGCCGCCGATGCGCCCGGTGGAGCCGCCGACGTGGACGTTCTTCGCCGCGTCCTCCTCCAGGTGCGCCCGCACGATGCCTACTTCGTGCTGTCCATCCGGCAGCGGTACTATCATATTACCGTTAGTGCAAGACGGCAGATCGTACTGGGATATCTGATAGCCCTTTGGGAGGTCGGGGTAGAAGTAGTTCTTGCGGGAGAACACCGCCCGCGGCGCGATCTCGCAGCCGAGCGCGAGGCCGAGCTTGATCGTCCACTCGATCGCCGCGCGGTTCGGGACCGGCAGTGCGCCGGGGAAGCCGAGGCAGACGGGGCATGTCTGCGTGTTCTCCTCCCCGCCGAACCCTGTCGGGCAGCGGCAGAACATCTTCGTCCGCGTCTTCAGCTGGACGTGGATCTCGAGCCCGATCACCGGCTGCCAGCTCATGGCCCCCCCGCCGATCCCGAGCCCGCAAGAGCACGCTCGGGATCGGGACAGACCCTGAAGCGGTCGCTCACGCGACCGGGGGCGTCGTTGGACGCACGTCGCTCGACCGACCAGGTGTGCTTCATCGCAGCCGTTCCGGGACGGGGTCGAAGCCGAGCGCCCGCTCGAGCGCGTGGCCGATGCCGAAGAGGGCGTTCTCACCGAACTGCGGGCCGATCAGCTGCAGGCCGACGGGGAGCCCCTCGGAGAGGCCGCACGGGACGTTCAGCCCGGGTAGCCCCGCGAGGCAGGAGGGGATCGTGAGCAGGTCGCAGGCGTACATCGCGAGCGGGTCGGCGGCCCGTTCGCCGATCGGGAACGCGACCGTCGGCGAGGTCGGGGTGATCAGCGCGTCGAAGCGCTCGAGGGCGTCGCGGTGCTCGCGCACGAGCAGCGTGCGCACCTTCTGCGCCTGCCCGTAGAAGGCGTCGTAGTAGCCGGCCGAGAGCGCGTAGGTGCCGAGCATGATGCGGCGCTTCGGCTCGGGGCCGAACCCCGCGTCGCGGGTCCGCTCGACCATCTCCCGGTACCCGTCCGCGTCGACACGGGGCCCGTAGCGGACGCCGTCGTACCGTGCGAGGTTGGAGGAGGCCTCGGCCGGGGCGATCAGGTAGTAGCAGGGCATCCCGTACTCGAAGGAGAGCGGGAGGTCGCACTCGCCGATCTCCGCGCCGAGCGACCGTGCGAGCTCGACCGACGTCTCGAAGGCGGCCCGGACGCCCGGCTCGATCGCCCGGAGATCGCCGATCTGACGCGGGATCCCGAGACGGACGCCGCGTAGCTCCTCCCGCTCGGGCAGCCGGATGGGCTCCGGGTGGTCGACGGTCGTCGAGTCGGCGGGGTCACGCCCGGCGATGATCGAGGTGAGCAGCGCGACATCCCGTACCGTCTTCGCGACGGGGCCGACCTGGTCGAGGCTGGAGGCGAAGGCCACGATCCCGTAGCGCGACACGGTGCCGTAGGTCGGGCGCAGGCCGACGTTGCCGCAGAGCGCCGACGGCTGCTTGATCGACCCACCCGTGTCGGAGCCGAGGCCCCAGGGCGCGAGCCCTGCTGAGACCGCGGCTGCCGTGCCGCCACCCGAGCCACCGGGGACACGAGAGGGGTCCCAGGGGTTCCGCGACGGGCCGAACGCCGAGTTCTCGGTCGAGGAGCCCATCGCGAACTCGTCGGTGTTGGTCTTGCCGAGGAGCGGCAGCCCGGCCGCCCGGCAGCGGCCAGCCACGGTCGCGTCGAACACGGGCGTATAGCCCTCCAGGATCCTCGAGCCGGCCGTCGTCTCGACACCGCGCGTGGAGATCACGTCCTTGAGCGCGATCGGCACGCCGTCGCCCACGCACTCGTCGACGACGCGCAGGTACGTGTGGAGCTCCGGGTCGCGGTCGTCGATCGCCTCTCGGTACGCCTCGTGGAGCTCGGCGGCGGTGACCTCGCGCCGCTCCAGCAGCCCCGTCGCCTCCTCCGCGGTGAGGCGGAGCGTGTCGATCACCGCCACGACGCGCACACCCCCCCATGGGGGCTGCGAGCCCCCCTACCGGAACCGTAGAGGGACGAGCGACACGGAAGCGAGACGGCTTCGCGCCGAGTGTGTGCCGATCGCTCCACGGCTCAGGCGGTCGGAGGCACGCGGAAGAGGTCTCCCTCCCGTGCCGGGGCGTTGGCGAGGGCTTCGCCGAGCGCGAGCGAGCGGTGCGGCTCGTCCTCGGCCCACACGTTGACGAGGTCGAGAGGATGCGAGGTCGGCGGCACGTCGGCGAGGTCGAGCTCCGCCACCTTGGAGACGGCGTCGAGGATCTCGCTCAACTCGGCCGTGAGTCGCTCGAGCTCCTCCTCCCCCAGGTCGAGGCGGGCGAGCTTGGCGACGTGCAGCACCTGGTCGCGCGTGATGGCCATGACTCGTGACGGATCCTTCCAGAAACGGGGCGGGCCTCCCGTTGGGAGGCCCGCCGCGGAAGCTGCTGTCGCTCAGCTCTTACGCTGCGGCGACGACGTTCGCGGCCTGGGCGCCCTTCGGCCCCTGGACGACCTCGAACTCCACCTTCTGACCCTCGACGAGGGTCTTGTAGCCGTCCATGGTGATCGCGGAGAAGTGGACGAAGACATCCTCGCCGTTGTCGCGAGCGATGAAGCCGTAGCCCTTCTCGTTGGAAAACCACTTGACGGTGCCCGTCTCAGACACGAACGTCCTCCTACACACAGAAGCGTCGACACGGAGCCGACGCCGACTTACACAAGCGAGGGAAACGTACCCGTCAGAGGCCGGGGTACGCAAGCAGACCGCGACGGAAGCGAGCCGCCTTCACGGCGCTGCGCAGCAGCATCGCGATCGTCATCGGGCCAGTCCCTCCCGGCATCGGCGTGAGCAGGCCGGCGACGGAGGCGACCTCGGGGTCGACGTCTCCTCTGATTCCCTCCTCGGTGCGAGTCAGCCCGACGTCGAGCACGGCCGCCCCCGGCTTCACCCAGTCTGGCGTGACCAGCCCGGGTCGACCGACGGCGGCGACGACGATGTCCGCACGGCGCACGTGGCCGGCGAGGTCGGCGGTGCGCGAATGGCAGACGGTGACCGTGGCGTGTGCCTGCACGAGCAGCATCGCCATCGGGCGCCCGACGATCTCGCTGCGCCCGATCACGACCGCGTCCTTCCCGGAGGGATCGACCCCGTACGCGGCGAGCAGCTCCATGCAGCCGGCCGGCGTCGCCGGGACGTGGAGCGGCGTCCCCAGGTACAGGTGCCCGGCGTTCACCGGGTGGAAGCCGTCGACGTCCTTCGACGGCGCGACGGCGTAGGTGACGGCCGTCTCGTCGATGTGCTCGGGGAGCGGCAGCTGCACGAGGATGCCGTCGACCTCGTCGTCGCCGTTCAGCTGCTCCACGAGGCCGAGGACGTCGGCCTCGGGCGTGTCTGCCGGCAGCCGGACGTCGCGAGCGTCGATCCCGGCCTCGGTCGCTGCCTTGTGCTTCCCCTCTATGTAGACGTGCGACGCGGGGTCGTCACCGACGAGGATGGTGGCGAGGCCGACGTGCCCGAGCTCGGCCACGTCCCGCGCGACGTCCGCCCGCACCCGTGCGGCGAGTGCCTTGCCGTCCATCATGGTCGCGGTCACGCGGCGACTCTACCGGGCGGCGCCGGGTGGGATCGCACTCACCGACGCTCAAGTCGCGTCCGCGAAATGCCGATCTCAGCCGCGGAGGCTTCTCGTCTCCCCCTTGACCCCATGGTGCTGATCAAGATCGCAATCGTCGCCGTCGCCATCGCGGCAACGCTCGGCTTCGCGAAACAGCAGATGTGGTTCGAGCGCGCCGGGTTGCTCTCGCAGTGCGAGAAGGTGGCGACGCCGTACGGGGCCCGTGGCGGGGGTCAGTGGTGGTCGTGCAAGGAGGGTGCGCTGAACGGGCTGCCCAACCTCGCCGCCGACCACTGCGACAGTCGGGGCGTGCGCGGCAACACCGAGCTCTGGCTGTGCCCGTACTCGGTCGACAAGCCGACCTTCTGAATTACAACTGCACAACTAGATAGTTGTGCTACTGTTCCGCCGTCACGACGACGGAGGAGCAGAATGTCCCTACCCCATCCCCTTCCCGAGGCGCTCGTCGAGCTGATCGCACAACGGTTCCGGATCATCGGCGAGCCGATGCGGATTCGCCTCCTCGACCGCCTCCGGGACGGCGAGGCCAGCGTCCACGAGCTGACCGAGGCGCTCGACGCCTCGCAGCAGAACGTCTCCAAGCACCTAGGTGTCCTGCACGGCGCCGGCATCGTCGGCCGCCGCAAGGACGGAAACCGCGTCCTCTATGCGATCGCCGACGAGAGCGTGCTCGAGCTGTGCGAGGGCGTGTGCGGCGGGCTGCAGCGCCAGCTCAGCGAGCTCAACGACCTGCTCGACGGGGTGACCCGGTGAGCTGCGCGGCGCTGGGCATCGAGAAGGTGCTGTTCGCCCTGGCGGGCTCCGTGGTCCTCGGAGCCTCTGCGCTCGCAGCGCTCGCGAGCCCCTGGTGGCTGCTGCTCGCCGCGTTCGTGGGCGTGAACCAGTGGCTGTACGTGCTCGTCGGGAACTGCCCTGCCTCGCTCGTGCTGCGTCGACTCCCCTGTCTCTCCGAGCCACGCGAGGCACGGCCGTGACGCCCGTGGGCCCGATCGGGCGCCTCGGTCGCTGGACCGCTGGCCACGTCCGGCTCGTCGCCGTCGCGTGGGTGGCGATCGCCGTGGGTCTCGGCGCTCTCGCGCCGTTCGCCGAGCACGCGCTCTCCGGCGCCGGGTGGGAGGCTTCCGGCTCGGAGTCCGTCGCTGCCCGCGCCGAGGTCGAGCGCTCGTTCGACGGCCAGTCCGGCTACGCCCTGATGGCCGTCGTGCACGGCACGGGC
The DNA here is from genome assembly GCA_029858755.1 of Thermoleophilia bacterium. Classification (GTDB taxonomy): domain Bacteria; phylum Actinomycetota; class Thermoleophilia; order Gaiellales; family Gaiellaceae; genus Gaiella. The sequence continues at coordinate 1,599 of JAOUEK010000097.1, read as the reverse complement.
GATCTCGGACCGACGGTCGCCGAGGCCACGCGCCTGCTCGAGGCCGATCCGCGCGTGACGTCGGTGGCGCCGCCGCAGCCGTCCCGGGACGGGCGCACGATCCTGCTCTCCGCGGGTGCCGGTGCGCCGCCCACGGAGATGGTGCGCGCGGCCGACGACCTCAAGGGCGAGCTGGCCGGCCTCGGCCGTGACGGCATCACCGTCAGCCTCACCGGTGCGCCGGGGATGTGGTCGGACTTCAACCAGGCCAACAAGGAGGCCATGATGAAGTCCGAGCTGCTCTCCTGGCCGGTGACGCTCGCCATCCTCGCGCTGGCGTTCGGCTCCCTCGTGGCCGCAGGGCTGCCGCTGCTGTTGACGATCCTCGGCCTGATGGCCTCCGGAGGCAGCCTGTTCCTCCTCTCGCAGCTGTTCGACATCTCCATCTGGTCGATGAACTTCGCGCTCATGTTCGCGCTCGCGCTCGGCATCGACTACGCCCTGTTCGTGGTCGCCCGCTTCCGCGGCGCGCACTTCGGCTCGGGGATCGACACCCGCGACGCGGTGGCCGTGACCATGGACACCGCGGGGAAAGCGGTGCTCTTCTCGGGCGTGACGGTGCTGATCTCGCTCTCGGCAGTGATGCTGGTTCCCAGCCCAGCCTTCCGCTCGATGGCGCTCGGGATCATGCTCTCGGTGCTCTTCGTGCTCGCGGCGACGCTGACGCTGCTCCCGGCGCTGCTCGCGAAGCTCGGCGACCGCGTCGACAAGCTCGCGCTGCCCTGGGTGCACGCCGGAGAGCACCGCTCGCCGCTGTTCGCCCGCTGGGCGGAGCTGCTCTGGCGCCGGCCGGCGGCGTTCGGGATCGCGGCGACTGCGATCCTCGTCGTGCTCGCGATCCCGGTGCTCGGGCTCGACACGGGCATGCCGTCGATCAAGGTCGTCCCCGGGCAGGACGGCTCCCGCATCGGCTACACGCAGGTGCAGCAGGCGTTCGGGCCCGGCGCACCCGGGACGCTGCAGGTGGTCGCCCCTGCCGCCGACGCCTCGCGGGTCGAGCAGGTGCTCACGGCGGACCGTGGCATCGTCGCCGTCACGCCGGCTCGGGTCTCGCAGGGGTCGGCGCTCGTCCTCGGCGTCCCCGCGCAGGACCCGTCCGACCCGGCCGTCGGCGCCACCATCGACCGTCTCCGCACGGCGTTGCCGGCCGGCGCGCTCGTCGGCGGCGTGGCGGCGGAGAACCACGACCTCGAGGCGGCGCTGGCGAGCCGGACGCTCCCGGTGCTCGCCGTCGTGCTCGTGCTCGGGTTCGCGCTTCTGCTCGTCGCCCTGCAGGCGCCGTTGATCGCCGCGGCCGGCGTGGTCACGAACCTGCTCGCCACCGGTGCCGCCTTCGGTGTCGGCAAGCTGATCTTCCAGGACGGCCACCTGCAGGGCCTGCTCGGCTTCGAGTCGCAGGGGTTCCTCAACGCCTGGGGACCTGTGTTCTTCTTCGCGATGATCTTCGCGATCTCGATGGACTACACCGTGTTCCTGCTCTCGTCGGCGAAGGAGCACTGGGATCGCTCGGGGGACGCCAGAGAGGCGATGATCGGTGGCGTTGCGCACTCCGGCAGGACG
>JAOUEK010000096.1 GCA_029858755.1 Thermoleophilia bacterium | reverse complement strand
GTCGAGCTCGACGGCCCCGAGCTGCTCGGGGAAGGTCTGCTGCAGCGGCCCGTACCAGTGCTCCCAGAACGGTCGGCTGCGGCCGACGAGGTTCTCCCACGTGCGGCTCTGCGACTCGTTGATCCCGAGCGACGGGGCGCCGGCGAGCGGCGACCGCTGGAGCGAGTCGGCGATGCCGTGGGCGTAGAGCCCGTGCCCGGCCTCGTGCAGCGTCGACCAGATCGACTCGAGGTCGTGCTCGTTGTAGCGCGTGGTCAGCCGCACGTCCCTGTTCGAGAAGGAGGTGCAGAATGGGTGGGCGGTCGGGTCGAGCCGCCACGACCCGTCGTCGAAGCCGAGCGTCTCCAGCACGCGCTCCGCGAAGCCGCGCTGCGCCGCCGCGTCGAACGGCTGGTGCAGGAACGACGCCTCCACGGACGGCGCCGAGGCGACGAGGTCGGCGAGCGCCGGAGCGAGCACGGCGAAGACGTCCGCCACCTCGGTCGTCGTCATGCCGGGCTCGTAGTCGTCGAGCAGGGCGGTGTAGAGGCTGTCCTCCGGCTCGAAGCAGTGGGCGTAGCGCCGGCGCAGGTCGAGGTTCGCCCGGAGGTGCGGCAGGAACGACGCGAAGTCCGAGCGCGCCCTCGCGTCGACCCATGCGTGGTGGCCGCGGGCTGCCGCGAGCGTGATCTGCTCGCGGAGCTCCACGGGGACGCGGCGCGCCTTCTCCCAGTCCCGCCGCGTGATCCGGATCAGGCTGGCGTGGTCGGAGTCGTACGGGAGCGACTCGACGTGCGGTGCGAGCGTCTCGAGCAGGCGCCCGATCTCGGGGTCCGTGAACTTCTCGTGCGAGATTCGGGTGAGCGTCGCGAGCTGCTGAGCGCGGGACTCCGTGCCACGCACCGGCATCATCACGCGCTGGTCCCAGCCGAGCACGCCGGCCGTGCGACCGATGTCCGAGACCTCGGCGAGGCGCTGCCGGAGCTCGCGGAAGCCAGCGTCCACGCGGCGCACCCTACCGGCAGCGACCGCTACGCTCGGGCTCCATGGCCGATGTGCTGATCGTGGGCGACACCGAGCGGAGCGCCGAGCTGCGACACGAGGTGCCGCTGGCAATCGACGACCCCTTCGTCTACGCGGAGGTCGACGGGCACCGGGTGGCCGTCATCTGGAGCGTGGAGGGCGACCGGATCGCGAAGGTCGACCCGTCGATCGAGATCGTGCGGGCTGACGACTTCCCGATCCGCGAGCTGCTCGACGAGATCGACGGCGACCCCTACCGAGCGTGGCCGGTCAACGTCGTGCGCCAGGTCCGGTCGCTCGGAGTGAGGCGTGCGCTCGTCCCGTCGACGTTCCCGACGCTGATCGCGGACGCGCTGCGCGCCGACGGCGTCGAGCTGGTCGTCGACCCTGCGCACTTCGCCGACCGGCGGCGCACGAAGACCGAGGCCGAGCTGGCGGGGGTGCGTGCCGCCCAGCGCGCGGTCGATGCCGCTCTGGGCCGCATCGCCGCCCTGCTCCGACGCTCGGAGCCGGGCGACGAGGGTCGCGTGGTCGACGGGGAGCCCCTCACGTGCGAGCTGCTCAAGACCGCTGCGGTCACCGTCTTCGGCGAGCACGGATGCCGCGGCGACGACCTGATCGTCGCCCGCGGCCCGCAGTCGGCCGACGGGCACGACCCCGGCTCGGGGCGCATCGCGAACGACGACGTCGTGCTCTGCGACATGTTCCCCCAGCACGTGGAGAGCGCGTGCTTCGCGGACACGACGCGGACGTTCACGGTGGGCGAGGCCGACCGGGAGATCGTGGCGTGGCACGCGGACTGCCTGGCGGCCCTGGAGTTGACGCTCGCGACGATCCGGCCCGGCGTCGGCGGCGACGACCTGAACGCCGCGACGTGCCGCTTCTTCGAGGAGCGCGGCCATGCCACGCGCCTCTCCTCGCCCGACGGAGAGGCGCTCCGCGACGGCTTCTTCCACGCGCTCGGGCACGGCGTCGGCCTCCGCGTGCACGAGGCGCCCGCGCTCGGCCTCGTCGGGCATCCGCTCGTCGCCGGAGACGTGGTGGCCGTCGAGCCTGGGCTCTACCGCCATGGGTTCGGTGGTGTGCGCCTCGAGGACCTCGTGCTCGTCACCGACGACGGTTGCGAGGTGTTGACCGACTTCCCGTACGGCCTCGACCCGTGAGCCGGCGCCGTCGCGGAGGACATAGGATCGAGGCATGACCGACGTGATCGTGATCGGCGACACGTTCCGCTGCCCGGAGCTGCGGCACGAGATCCCGCTCGGCGTGCCCGACCCGTTCGTGTACGTCGAGGTCGGCGGCGCACGCCACGTCTACGTCGGCTCGATGGAGGCTGCGCGGATCGACGGCCTCGGCCTCGACATCACCGTTCATCCACTGGAGGAGATCGGTGCTGACGAGTTGCGTCGGCAGAGCCTCTCCCCGCATGCGTTCAAGGTCGAGTGCGTCGCGCGTGCCTGTGTGCACGCGGGCCTGCGCGAGGCGGTCGTTCCGCACACGTTCCCGGCCGGGCACCTCGACCGGATCAGGCGGGAGGGGATCGAGCTGACCGTCGACCAGCGCACCTTCGACGACCGCCGCCGGGTGAAGTCGCCGTTCGAGCTCGACGGCATCCGGCGTGCACAGCGCGCGGCGGAGGCCGGCATGCGGGTCGCAGCGGACATGCTGGCGGCGGCCGCGCAGCGGAACGGGGTGCTGGCGCTCGACGGGGCCGAGTTGACCGTGGAGCGTGTGAAGCGCGCGGTCGCCCGGGTCTTCGAGGAGCACGACTGCGTCGCGGACGACTTCATCGTGGCCCCGGCCGCGCAAGGTGCCATGGGGCACGAGATGGGGCACGGGCCGATCTTGCCCGGCGTCACGGTGGTGATCGACCTGTGGCCGCGCGACCGCGAATCGACGTGCTTCGCGGACATGACGCGGACGTTCGTCGTCGGCGAGCCGTCCGAGCGCGCACGGGAATGGCACCGGGTCGCCGACGAGACCCTGAGGGTCGCGACCGCGATGATCCGCCCGGGCGTCGAGGGCCGCGCCGTCTTCGACGCGGTGTGCGACGTCGTCGAGGCCGCTGGCTACCCGACGATGCGCACGAAGAGCGACGGCGAGGTGCTCGCCGACGGCTTCTTCCACGGGCTCGGTCACGGTGTCGGGCTCGAGGTGCACGAGAACCCGTTGCTCGGGCTCGTCCCCGACGGCGAGCTGGTCGCCGGCGACGTGATCACGCTGGAGCCTGGCGTCTACGAGAGCGGGGTAGGCGGCGTGCGGCTCGAGGACCTCGTGCTCGTGACCGAGGATGGCTGCGAGGTGCTGACCGACTTCCCCTACGACCTGGAGGTGACGAGCGGATGAGACGTGCTTCGGGCACACCGCAACCGACGCGTGTGATCGGCGCCGGCCGCGACCGCGGCCGCTTCTTCAGGGGTTGTCGCGAGATCCGATCTGCCCAGGCAGACCGGATCTCTGCGGGGCGGTCTCGTTGCCGCAGGTGGTCGGCATGAGCGACCGGGCGATCGACACGCTGTTCCTCGAGGAGCGGCGCTATCCGCCGCCCGCGGAGTTCGCGGCGCAGGCGAACGCGCAGCCCGGCATCTACGACGTCGCCGCGGAGGAGTTCTGGGCGCGCGAGGCGCAGGAGCGCGTGACGTGGTTCGAGCCGTTCGACGCGGTGCTCGAGTGGGAGCTCCCGTACGCGAAGTGGTTCACGGGCGGCACGCTCAACGTCTGCTTCAACTGCGTCGACCGGCACGTCGAGGCGGGCCTCGGCGACCGGGTCGCGTACTTCTGGGAGGGCGAGCCGGAGGGCGACCGTCGTGCCCTCACGTACGCCGACCTGCAGCGCGAGGTCGTGCGCTTCGCCAACGCCCTGAAGGAGCTCGGCGTCGAGAAGGGATCGCACGTCGCGCTCTACCTGGGGATGACCCCGGAGCTCGCGATCGCGATGCTCGCGTGCACGCGCATCGGCGCGGCGCACACCGTCGTCTTCGGAGGCTTCTCCGCGGAGTCGCTCTCCGACCGCATGAACGACTTCGGCGCCACCGTGCTCGTCACGCAGGACGAGGCCTGGCGGCGCGGCGGCACGGTGCCCCTGAAGCGGATCTCCGACGAGGCCATGGCCGCGGCGCCGAAGGTCGAGCGCTGCCTCGTCGTGCGGCGCACGGGCGGCGACGTGCCCATGGCGGCGGGGCGCGACACCTGGTACCACGAGCTCGACGTCTCCGACGACCCGTCGACCTGTCCCTGCGAGCCGATGGACGCGGAGGACTTGCTGTTCCTGATGTACACGTCGGGGACGACGGCGAAGCCGAAGGGGATCATGCACACGACGGCGGGCTACCTCGTCGGCGTCGCCGCCAGCCACAGCTACATCTTCGACCTCAAGCCCGAGAGCGACGTCTTCTGGTGCTCCGCCGACATCGGCTGGATCACGGGGCACAGCTACATCGTCTACGGGCCGCTCTGCAACGCGGCCACGAGCGTGCTCTTCGAGGGCACGCCCGACTTCCCCGACAAGGACCGCTGGTGGGACGTGGTCGAGCGCTACGGGGTGACGATCCTCTACACGGCCCCGACCGCGATCCGCTCGCACATGAAGTGGGGGCCGGAGTACGCGGAGCGGCACGACCTCTCCTCGCTGCGCCTGCTCGGCTCGGTCGGCGAGCCGATCAACCCCGAAGCGTGGGTCTGGTACCACGAGCACATCGGCGGCGGCCGCTGCCCGGTGGTGGACACGTGGTGGCAGACGGAGACCGGGATGGTGCTGATCACGCCGTTGCCCGGGATCACGACCCTGAAGCCCGGCTCGGCGACGAAGCCGTTCCCGACCGTCGAGGCGGGCGTGATCGACGAGGCCGGGAACGAGGTCGGCCCCGGCGGGGGCGGCTACCTGGTGATCAAGAGCCCGTGGCCGGCGATGACCCGCGGCATCTACGGGGACGACGCGCGCTTCCGTGAGACGTACTGGACGCGCGCGCCCGGCCTGTACTTCGCCGGCGACGGCGCGCGCATCGACCGCGACGGCGACTTCTGGCTGCTCGGCCGGGTGGACGACGTGATGAACGTCTCGGGTCATCGCATCTCCACGATCGAGGTCGAGTCGGCGCTCGTCGACCATCCGAACGTGGCCGAGGCGGCGGTCTGCGGCCGGGCCGATGCGACCACCGGCCAGGCGATCGTCGCCTACGTGACCGTGAAGGGCGGCGTCGACCCGACGGTGGAGCTGATGGCCGAGCTGCGCAACCACGTGGCGGCGAAGATCGGCCCGATCGCGAAGCCGGCGAACGTCGTCTTCACGCCCGAGCTGCCGAAGACGCGCTCCGGGAAGATCATGCGCCGCCTCCTGCGCGACGTGGCCGAGAACCGGCCGCTCGGCGACACGACCACGCTCGCCGACCCGGCGGTCGTGTCCGAGATCGCCGACCGCGCCTCGGAGGCCCCGGCCGAGGACTGAGGGCAGACGGCGGGGTGAGGCTTCAGCGTCACTTCGCCGTTGCGGCCTGTCGCGCCCGGGGTGAGGCTTCAGCCTCACCCCGCCGTTGCACTCACGCGCGCCGGGGTCGAGACGGGGTCAGTCGTCCGAGCGTCGCGCCGGGCGTTCCCACCGTCCGGGTGGAAGATTCCCGTCCGCAGTCTCGTCTAGTGCGCACAGCGACGAGTGAAGGAGGGCACGTGTCCGACGAGACCACCCATCCCGGCCCGCAGGACGACGACTTCGAGGCGCATGGCCTGAAGGAGGGCATCGCGGTCGCGCTGGGCGCCGGCGCGCTCGCCGTCGCCGGCACCGCGCAGGCGTACGTCCCCGCCCCGCCCGGCACCGACAGCGGCCGCGTGTCCACGACCGCGCCGGCGCCGCTCGCGAAGACGACGACGAAGAAGAAGGCCGCGAAGAAGAAGGCCGCCAAGACGTCCGCCGTCTCGAGCGGGAAGACCTCACCGAAGAAGCCGCTGCTCGAGCCGGACGCGTAGGAACGAGCGGGAGGCCGGCTAACGCACGCCGTCCGCCCGCTGCTCCGCTCTCAGCCCAGCGACGCGGGCCGGAAGCTCGCCCACGAGGTCCATCACGGGGATCTCGGCTCCGTCTCTCGCCAGCTGGTAGCACCGCTCGTCGCCGAGGAGCAGGCGAAGGTTGGCCTCGAGAGCCCTTGTCCGCTCTACGACGTGCTGGGCCTGCGAGATCCCCGACTCCCGCACGAGCCGCTCGTACGCGCCGAGGAGTCTCGCCGCGTCGTCGGGCACCCCGTGCAACGCCAGCCACGTGGCGAAGACGCGCAACGTGTCGGCAGCGGCGGGTCGATCTCGGAGGCGAATGATCTCGTCGACGTTCAGCTTCAGGAGTAGCTGCTCGGCCGCGTGTGCCTGGCCGCACAGGAGCTCGAGCTCGGCCAGGAACACCTCCTCGACGACCGTCTCCACTGGGATGAGCTGGATGCCACGTGTCAGCCCGACCACCCTCGCCTGAAGCCGTCGAGCCTCGCCGAAGTCGGCCCGCGCGGACGCGATCGCCACCAGGGCATTCAGTGCATGGGCCACACCGAAGGGATGGCCCTCTGCCTCGCGAATCACGAGCGCCTGCTCAGCTTGCAGCTGCGCAGCGTCGATCTCGCCCGTGTCGAGCTCCAGGTGCGCGAGGTCGGTGAGCAGACCCGGCTCCAGCGCGGCGACGTTCCGGCCGTGGAACGTCTTGCCCTGCACAGCGGGCAGGTCCGCGAGCATCCGACGCTTGATCTCGATCGCCGTCTGCCGGTCGCCGACGTGACGGAAGATCTCGCTGACGCCGACATCACCGGCGAAGCGCGTCACTGGGTCGACGCCGCCGAGATCGAGCTCGGTCCAGGCCCGAGCGTATGCGTGCGCCTCGTGGAGGGCTCCTCTGATCACCAGCCAGCTCCAGACGCCGAAGAGGTACGACGCTGCGATGTCGGCATGGCGGGTCGCGATTGCGAAGCCGAGGCCGCATCGGATGTTCGCCGCTTCCTCGTCTGCCCGATCGATCGCATCCGGCGCCGTCTCTCGCATCTCCTGCGCGAGCTCGGCGAATCGGTCCGCGTAGTGCGTCGAATGACGCTGGGCGACATGTTCTGCCACGTCGCTGTCGGACAGTCGCTCGGACGCGTACTCCCGGATCGTCTCGAGCATCCAGTAGCGAGGGC
>JAOUEK010000095.1 GCA_029858755.1 Thermoleophilia bacterium | reverse complement strand
CGCGACGCCCGCGGCCACGTCGAGCCAGTAGTGGTTGCCGGTGGACATCACCGTGAACCACACCCACGGGGCCCACAGCGCCCACAGCAGCTTCACGAGCCGGCCGCGCACGAGGCCGATCATGAAGACGGTCACGATCAGGGCGTCCATCGCATGGAGGCTCGGCATCGCCGCGTATGGGTTGGCGGAGAGCGCGATCAGGCCGCTCTCCTGCGTCAGCGACGCGTGCTCGGCGAGCACGTCCGTGAAGCCCCACTCCGGGAACATTCGCGGCGGCGCGGTCGGCAGCAGCGCGTAGCCGAGCAGGCCGACGAGGTTCGCCGCAATCAGCCAGTTGCGGAAGCCGGCAAAGCGGTCGTTGTGGCGGAAGTAGACCCAGAGCAGCGTCGCCCCGACGACGGCGAACTGCGAGAGCCAGTAGGTGTACGACGTCGCCGTGATCAGGAACGCCGAGCCCTCGACGAGGCGCTGCAACGGCAGCTCGATCAGCGACCCGGTCGTGTACTGGAACTCGATGATGTGCCGCCCGTTCTCGAAGGCGGTGGCGACGCTGTTCCGGTCGGCAGCGCCCCGGGCGACCTGGTAGGCCGCGTAGAAGCCGAACCAGATGGCGAACTGGAGCCCGAGATGGGCCCACCCACGCGGGAGACGCCTCCCGATCTCGGCCGCGTAGCCGGACATCGCACTCCGATTCTATCGCGCCTGCCCGCGGGCCCCCGCCGACTGGTACTCGACGAGCGTGCGCACGTACTGCGCGCGCTCGAACGCCTGCGCGTTGCCGCACGCCGCCTGGCTCATGCTCCCCTTCGCCTGCTCGAGCGACGCGTACTCGCGCTCCTCCAGCCAGCCGGAGACGCCTGTCGTCAGCTCGGTGAGCAGGTCGGGCCCGCGACGCAGCAGCTCTGACGCGATCATCACCGCGTCGGCGCCGGCGAGCACGAGCTTGACGACGTCGTCCGCCGTCTGCGCGCCGCTCGTGGCCGCGAGGCTGATCGGGACGCGCCCGGTGAGGATCGCGATCCAGCGGAGCGGCAGCCGCAGCTCGTCGCGGCTCGACAGGTGGAGCTCCGGCTTCACGGACAGCGTCTCCAGGTCGATGTCGGGCTGCAGGAAGCGATTGAACAGCACGAGCCCGTCGGCCCGGGCGTCCGCAAGTCGTTGCGCGACGTTGGCGAACGCCGTGTAGTACGGGCCGACCTTCACCGCCAGCGGCACGGTGACCGCGCCGCGCACGCGGCTGACCAGCCGCAACGTCCGGTCCTCGACGCTCGCCGCCGAGGCGTAGGCGTCCGTCTCGACCGCGTAGACGTTGAGCTCGATCGCGTCCGCGCCGGCCTCCTGGAGGAGCTCGGCATAGCGCACCCAGCCACCGGGGGTGACGCCGTTGATGCTGGCGATCACGGGGATCGAGAGCGCCTGCTTCGCGGCGGCCACGTGCTCGACGTAGCGGCCAGGGCCGGTGTTGTAGTCGTCCATCTCGGGGAAGTAGGTGAGCGCCTCGCCGAAGCTGTGCGCGCCGAGCTCGAGCGTGTCGTGCAGGTCGACGGAGTCGTGCTCGATCTGCTCCTCGAACAGGGACGGGAGCACGACCGCGGCGGCGCCAGCCTGCTCGAGCCGCTTCAGCGTCTCGATGTCCGCCGTCAGCGGCGATGCCGAGGCGACAAGCGGGCTCGCGAGCTCGAGGCCGAGGTATCGCGATCGGAGATCCATGTCACGCCTCCTTCTCATCCTCTGCGGCCGACTCGTGCTCGAGCTGCGCCAGCTGCTCGTACACGTGCCTGCGCTCGTCCACGTCGTGTTGCGCCTGCGAGGCGAGCCGCTCGTACTCGTCGGGTCGCGTCCTTCGCAGCATGGCAAACCTCGTCTCTCGCTGCATGAACTCGGACACCGGGATCTTCGGTCTCCGCGAGTCGAGATGGAAGGGATGCTCGCCGGGGCCGGCGTTCCGCGGGTCGTACCGCCACAGCGGCCAGTACCCCGAGTCGACCGCCAGCTTCTGTTGCCGCATCCCCTCCACCATCTCGATGCCGTGGGCGATGCAGTGGCTGTACGCGATCACGAGCGACGGGCCTTCCCACGCGTCCGCCTCGGCCAGGGCCTTGACCGTCTGCGGGTTGTCCGCACCGAGCGCGATCTGCGCGACGTACACGTTCCCGTACGCGGTGGCGATCTGCCCCAGGTCCTTCTTCCGCGTCTGCTTGCCGCCCGCCGCGTACTTGGCCACCGCTCCCAGCGGCGTCGCCTTCGACGCCTGCCCGCCGGTATTCGAGTAGACCTCGGTATCGAGCACGAGCACGTTCACGTTCGAGCCCGAGGCGAGCACGTGGTCGAGCCCGCCGAACCCGATGTCGTACGCCCAGCCGTCGCCGCCGACGATCCAGACGGTCGTGTGGACGAGCGCGTCGGCCAGGGTGAGCAGCCGGGCCGCCTTGACGTCGCCCGCGCCGCGGAGTCGCTCTGCCAGCGCGGCGACGCGCTCGCGCTGCTCGGCGATCCCTTGCTCGGTGCTCTGATCAGCGTCCAGCAGCGCAGGGGCGAGGTCCGGGGCGACCTCGGCCACGAGCTGCCTGGCCGCGCCCCGCTTCTGGTCGAGCGCGAGGCGCATGCCCAGGCCGAACTCCGCGTTGTCCTCGAACAGCGAGTTCGACCAGGCGGGGCCGCGGCCGTCGCGGTTGCGCGCCCACGGCGTGGTCGGCAGATTCCCGCCGTAGATCGACGAGCAGCCGGTGGCGTTGGCGACGAGCAGCCGGTCGCCGAAGAGCTGGGTCAGGAGCTTGAGGTACGGCGTCTCACCGCATCCCTCGCATGCCCCCGAGTACTCGAAGAGCGGCTCCAGCATCTGCGAGCCCTTCACCGTGGCGACGTCGACGGTGGCGCGGTCGATCTCGGGGATGGCGAGGAAGAACTCGAAGCGCTCGCGCTCTCGCTCGAGGTGCGCCTCCTTGGGCTCCATGTTGATCGAGAGGTGACCGACCTCCTCCTTGGCGTGGGCGGGGCACGTGTCGACGCAGATGCCGCAACCCGTGCAGTCGTCCGGGGCGACCTGGATCGTCATCAGCAGGCCCGGGCGGTGGCGATCGCGCCACTCCTTCGAGAGGAATCCGTCAGGTGCCCCCTCGAGCGCCTCCGGCTCGAACACCTTCATGCGGATGGCGGCGTGCGGGCAGACGAGGGCGCACTTGGCGCAGTCGATGCAGATCGACTCGTCCCAGATCGGGATCTCGAGCGCGATCGAGCGCTTCTCGAAGCGCGAGGTGCCGGTGGGGAAGGTGCCGTCGACGGGGAGCGCGCTCACCGGCAGCAGGTCGCCGCGGCCCTCGATCATCGCGGCCGTCACCCGCTGCACGAAGTCGGGGGCGGTGTCCGGGACGGCGGCGTGCAACCGCACCCCTGAGCTCGCCTCCGCCGGCACCTCGATCTCCGCCAGTCCCTGCAGCGCCCGGTCGACGGCGGCGATGTTCCGCTCGACCACGGCCTCGCCGCGCTTGCCGTAGGTGCGGCGGATCGCGCCCTTGATCGCCTCGATCGCCTGCTCCCCGGGCAGCACGTCGGCAAGCGCGAAGAAGCACGTCTGCAGCACGGTGTTCACCCGCCGCCCGAGGCCCGCCTCGCGCGCCACCCGGGTCGCGTCGACGACGAACACGCGCAGCGCTCGGTCGACGATGTGCCGCTGCGCCTCGAGCGGCAGGCGCTCCCACGTGCCGCGCCTCCCGTACGGGCTGTTGAGGAGCAGGGTCGCGCCCTCGTCCGCGACGTCGAGCACGTCCTGGGCCTCCAGCAGCCCGAAGTGGTGGCAGGCGACGAAGCCCGCGCGCCGCACGAGGTAGGTGGAGCGGATCGGCCGCGGCCCGAAGCGCAGGTGCGACACGGTGGTCGAGCCCGCCTTCTTCGAGTCGTAGACGAAGTAGCCCTGCGCGTGCAGGCCCGCCTCCTCGCCGATGATGCGGATCGAGTTGTGGTTCGCGCCGACGGTGCCGTCGGCGCCGAGCCCGAAGAAGACAGCTCGGACGACATCGTCCGGCTCCACGTCGAACGAGGGGTCGGCGTCGAGCGAGAGGCGGGTGACGTCGTCGGTGATGCCGAGGGTGAAGCGGCGTCTCGGCTCTGGACGGCCGAGCTCGTCGAGCGCGGCCTTGGCCATCGCGGGAGTGAACTCCTTGGAGGCGAGCCCGTAGCGTCCGCCGATCACGAGCGGCTGTGGGCCGCCACGCTCCGCGAGCGCGGCGAGGACGTCCTGGTGCAGCGGCTCGCCCAGGGCGCCCGGCTCCTTTGTCCGGTCGAGCACGGCGATCGCCTTCACGGTGGCGGGCAGCGCGGCGATGAGCGCGTCCGCCGCGAACGGCCGGAACAGACGCACCTTGACCACGCCGACCCGCTCGCCCCGCTCGACCAGGGCCTCCACCGCCTCTTCGGCGGCGCCACACCCGGACCCCATCAGCACGAGCACGCGCTCGGCTTCCGGATGACCGGTGTAGTCGAACAGCCGGTAGCGGCGGCCGGTCGCCTCGGCCAGACGCTTCAGCTCGGCGGTGACGATCTCGGGGACGGCGTCGTGGTACGCGTTGGCGGCCTCGCGTGCCTGGAAGAAGACGTCCGGGTTCTGCGCCGAGCCCCGCAGCACGGGGCGCTCCGGGGAGAGCGCCCGCTCACGGTGCTCGGCGACGAGCCGCTCGTCGAGCAGGCCCCGGATCTCGTCGTCGTCCAGCCGCTCGATCGTGTTCAGCTCGTGCGAGGTGCGGAAGCCGTCGAAGAAGTGGAGGAAGGGGACGCGGGAGGCGAGCGTCGCGGCGTGCGCGACGAGCGCGAGGTCCTGCGCCTCCTGCACCGAGGAGGAGCAGAGCATCGCCCAGCCGGTGGTGCGCGCGGCCATCACGTCGGAGTGGTCGCCGAAGATGGAGAGCGCGTGCGTGGCGACGGTGCGTGCGGCCACGTGGATCACCGCAGGAGTCAGCTCGCCCGCGATCTTGAACATGTTGGGGAGCATCAGCAGCAGCCCCTGCGACGCCGTGAACGTCGTCGCGAGCGCCCCGGCCTGCAGGGCGCCGTGGATGGCGCCCGCGGCGCCGCCCTCGCTCTGCATCTCCACGATCCGGGGCACGGTTCCCCAGACGTTGGGGTGGCCGGAGGCCGACCAGCCGTCGGCGAACTCGCCCATCGGGGACGCAGGCGTGATCGGGTAGATGGCGATCACCTCGCTCGCCGCGTAGGCGACGCGGGCGGCGGCCTCGTTGCCGTCGACGGTGGCGCGCATGCTCACGGGGAAAGCGTCACCGCCGCCGCGGGCCGGAAGCATCGGTGCAGGCGCCTATCCGGAGTCGGGGTTTTCCGCACCTGCGTGGGGTCGTCTCTTCGTGTAAGCATCGCCGCGACATTCGGCATGAGGAGGCGCTGTGAGCGGGTTCACCGTCGTGCACGACGACGAGTTGCAACGAGACTACGGCAAGTGGGTGCTCGTTCGTCGATCGCTCGGGCTTGGCTCGTTCGGCATGAACATGGTCGAGCTGCCTCGAGGCGAGACGATCCCCGAGCACCACGAGCTCGACCGGGGGCACGAGGAGGTCTTCTTCGTCGTTCAGGGGTCGCCGACGATGGTCGTCGACGGGGAGGATCATCCGCTGCGGCCGGGGTCGTTCGTGCGGCTCGACCCGGAGCCGATGCGCACGGTGCGGAACGACGTGGACGAGACGGCGCGCGTGCTGATCGTCTCGGCGCCGACGGGCTCCGGCTACGAGCCCATGGAGTGGGCTTGAGGGCTCTCGGGCGCGGCTACCCGCCGATGTAGGACATCTCGACCTTGGGCAGCGCGGCCGTTGCCTCGGTACGACGCTCCGAGTAGCGGTCGGTGCGTGCCGCCCAGACGCCGCCGATCGCGGACGTGAGCTCCTCGTCGCCCGCGCCGGAGCGGAGCAGCGCCCGCAGGTCGGTGCCGCGCACCGCGAAGAGGCAGGTGTACAGCCTCCCGTCGGCCGAGATCCGCGCGCGGGTGCAGTCGCCGCAGAAGGGCTGGGTGACGGAGGCGATCACCCCGATCTCGCCGGTGCCGTCGCGATAGCGCCAGCGACGTGCCACCTCGCCGCGGTAGCTGGCCTCCACCGGCTCGAGTGGGAACGCCTCGTCGATCGCGCGGACGATCTCGCCTGCCGGCACCACGTCGTCGAGACGCCAGCCGTTGGTCGCACCGACGTCCATGAACTCGATGAAGCGCACGGCGTGGCCCGTGCCGCGGAAGCGGCGCGCGAGCTCGACGACGCCGTCGTCGTTCACGCCGCGCTTCACCACCGCGTTCACCTTCACCGGGAGCCCCGCCTCGTCCGCCGCGTCGATCCCCTCGAGGACGCGCCCGACCGGGAAGTCGACGTCGTTCATCGCACGGAAGGTGTCGTCGTCGAGCGAGTCGAGGGAGACGGTGACGCGATCGAGGCCCGCGTCGCGCAGGGCGCGGGCCTTGCGCGGCAGGAGCGCGCCGTTCGTGGTCAGGGTCAGCTCGATGCCGGGGATCGCTGCCAACATCTCGATCAGGATCTCGATCTCGGCCCGCAGCAGCGGCTCGCCGCCGGTGAGCCGGAGCTTCCGCACGCCGAGCCCCGCGAAGGTTCGCGCGACCCGTGTGATCTCCTCGAAGCTGAGCAGCTCCCTGCGTGGCAGGAAGGCGTGATCGCGGCCGAACACGCTCTTCGGCATGCAGTACGTGCAGCGGAAGTTGCAGCGGTCGGTGACCGAGATCCGCAGGTCGCGGACGGGACGCCCCAGCGTGTCGACGACGCTCATCGGGGACAAGGTACGCGTCCGAAATCGACATGTGCAGCACATGTATTACTGTGCTGCGCATGAAGATGATCCAGGTGCGGAACGTTCCCGACGAGATCCACCGCGAGCTGAAGATCCGCGCTGCCCGGCAGGGCGTCTCGCTCTCCGACTACCTGCTGGAGCTCGCGCGCCGAGACGTCAGCCGGCCCACGATGCAGGAGTGGCTCGCCCGCGTGGATGCGCGGCCGCGCGTCGAGGCGGACGTCGCCGTCGAGGACCTCGTGCGCGAGTCTCGGGGGCCCCTGTGATCGTCGTCGACGCCTCGGCCCTCGTCCGCTATCTGGCTCGGGCCGGCGCGGATGCGGGCTGGGTTGCAGCGCGCCTGCGTCCCGAGCCGGAGCTGCAC
>JAOUEK010000094.1 GCA_029858755.1 Thermoleophilia bacterium | reverse complement strand
CCGGCAGGTGCAGGTTGGCGACCTGGTCGGGGTGCTCTCCGTAGCGCACCACCGCTGCGGGCGGCGGCTTCACGGGCTCCCGACCCGGCCCGGGTGCTTCCGGCAGCGCGTCACCCCGGCAGCCATCGGTCTCCATCCCTTGTGACGATCAGTTACAAGGCTGGGGCCGGTCACGCCAGGAGCTGGCGGCGAGAGGCGAGCGCCGAGACCACCCGGGCGACGTCGTCGTCCGTGTTGTAGAGGTGGGTGGCGATGCGGACGTTGTCGTCGCGGTGCGAGGTGACGATCCGCTCCTGCTCGCGCAGCTCGCCGCAGAGCCGCTCCACGTCGGTCGAGCGGACGCAGACGAGCGGGCCGCGCCGGGCGGGATCGCGCGGCGTGACCACCGTGGCGCCGATCTCCGCGAGGCCGTCGATCATGGCGCCGTTGAGCTCGGCGACGTACGCCTCGATCGCCGGCACCCCCGCCTCCTCGACGATCGAGATGCCGGCGACGCTCGGGTACAGCGACGGCACGGGCGGCGTGCCGGCGTCGAAGCGACGAGCGCTCGCGTGCGGCGAGTAGTCGGCGATCGACATCGCGAAGATGTCCTCGTCGGCGAACCACCCCGTCTGCGTGGGCAACAGCGTCTGGAGCAGCGAGCCGCGCACCCACATGAAGGCGAGCCCTGCAGTGCCGAGCAGGTACTTCACCGTCCCACCAGTGACGACGTCGGCGCCGAGCGTGCGGACGTCGAGCTCGATCGCGCCGATGGCCTGGTAGCTGTCTGCGAGCACGACGGCCCCGTGCCGGTGCGCAACGTCGGCGATCGCGGCGACGTCGTTGCGATGCCCTGTGCGGTAGGAGACCGCGGTGCAGCAGACGAGCGCCGTCCGCTCGTCGATCGCCTCCGCGAACCCCTCCGCGGGGATCGAGCCGTCCCCCCCGGGGAGCACGTGGACGACCTCCGCGCCGCGCAGCTCCTGCGCATGGGCGATCTGCCCGACCGTCGGGAACTCGTACTCGCTGATCACGATGCGGTTCCGCTCACCGGAGAAGTCGAGCGCCGAGACGAGCGCGCTCACCCCCTGCGAGACGGACGTGGTGACCGCGACCTCGTCGGGGGACGCGTGCAGCAGACGCGCGAACGCCGTACGCGCCTGCTCGTTCCGCTCCACCCAGAACTCCCACTCGGCGCCGTTCGCGTCCCACCCGTCCAGCCACGTCTCGACGGCCGCGCGGACGCGCCTCGCGAGCGCCCCCTGCGAGCACGAGTTGAGGTAGGTGGTGGTCTCGAAGACCGGGAACTCGCCGCGGATCGCGGCGCCGACCTTGCTCTCGCCCGTGATCACGGTCACCATCGAATCCTACCCCGCCCCTGTCGGGGCACCGGCTCGCGGACGCCCCGGTTGACGGCTCGACACACGATCGGCGCAGCCGACCCTTGACATGGTTCGGTGTCGGTTCGGTGTCGGTCCTGTGTCCGACACCGGGGTACACCGGGGTCGTACGGAGGGTCAGTTTCCGACACGGGGCGGCACCCGAGTCAGGCGGTCAGCGGCCGAGGTACGCCTTGCGCAGGTCCTCGTTCTCGAGCAGGTCCTCGGCCCGGCCCTCGAGCACGATGCGTCCCGTCGACAGCACGTACCCGCGGTCGGCGATCGAGAGCGAGACGTTCGCGTTCTGCTCCACCACGAGCATCGCCACGCCGGCGTCGTTGACCTGCTTGATGATCTCGAAGCTCCGCTCCACCAGCACCGGCGCGAGCCCCATCGACGGCTCGTCCATCAGCAGCAGCTTCGGCTTCGACATCAGGGCCCGCCCCATCGCCACCATCTGCTGCTCGCCGCCGGAGAGCGTCCCCGCGAGCTGGCTCCGCCGCTCGTACAGCAGCGGGAAGAGCTCGTAGACGCGATCGAACTCCTCCCGCAGGTCGGCCTTGGGACGGAGGTACGCCCCCATCTCGAGGTTCTCGCGCACCGTCATCGGCCCGAACAGCCGGCGGTTCTCGGGGACGATCGCCATGCCGCGCTTGATCCGGTGCGCCGTGGGGACGCGGGTGACGTCCTCGCCGTTCAGGCTCACGGTTCCCGTGCGCGGCCGCACGATGCCGAGGATCGTCTTCAGCGTGGTCGACTTCCCCGACGCGTTGCCGCCGAGCAGGCAGACGAGCTCTCCCTCGCGGATCACCATGTTCGAGTCCTGGAGGATGTGGATCTGCCCGTAGTAGGTGTTGATCCCCTCGAGCTGCAGCAGCGGCGTCGTCTCGTCCACGTCAGCCGGCCTTCCGCGCCGTCGCCCCGGTGCCCAGATAGGCCTCGACCACGCGGGGGTCGGTGGCGACCTGCTCGAACGACCCCTCCGCGATCTTGACGCCGTGGTCGAGCGCGACGACCCGATCGGAGATCCCCTCCACGACGTGCATGTCGTGCTCGATCACCAGGATCGTGAAGCCGGCGTCGGTGCGCAGCTTGGCGATCAGCTCGGTGATCTCCTGCGTCTCCTTCGGGTTCATGCCCGCTGCCGGCTCGTCGAGCAGCAGCAGCCGCGGGTTGGTCGCCGTCGCGCGGGCGATCTCGAGGCGTCGCCGGTTCGCGTACGAGAGCGAGTACGCGGGCTGATCCCAGCGGTACCCCATCAGCCGCTCGCCGAAGAACGCGAGTCGCTGCTCGGCGAGCACCCGGATCTCCCGCTCCTCGCGCCGCATCCCCGGCGTGCGGAGGATCGAGCGGAGCGGGCCGGCACGGGTGTGGCCGTAGGCCGCGGTCATCACGTTCTCGAACACCGACATGTTGAGGAACAGCCGGAGTGTCTGGAAGGTGCGCGCGATCCCGCGCCGCGTGATCTTGTGCGGCTCGAGCCCCTTGATGCTCTCGCCGGCGAGCACGATGTCGCCCTCGGTCGGCTCGTACACGCCGGTGACGAGGTTGAAGACGGTCGTCTTCCCGGCACCGTTCGGCCCGATCACGCTCACGATCTCGCCCTCATCGACGTGCAGGTCGAGCTCGCTGACCACGCGCAGCCCGCCGAACGCCATCGTCACGCCTCGCAGCTCGAGCAGCTTCTCGGCCACTACACGATCTCCACGCGCTTCTCGCCGAGCAGTCCTTGAGGGCGGGCGATCATCATCGCCACGAGCAGTCCGCCGAGAACCACGTAGCGCGTCGATTCGGGGGCGTCGAGCAGCACGTTCTCCCAGACGAACGCGGCGAGGTAGAGGGTCGGGATCAGGAGCGCCACCCGCCGCCAGCCCTCGACGAGTGTCAGCCCGAGTGCGAGGGCGATCAGGGTGACATAGGAGACGGCGGGGACCCAGCCCGCGAGCTGGGTGGGGACGATCACCCAGTCCGACACCCAGCCGGCGATCCGGCCGCTGTCCTCGGCCACGCCGGCGGTCCAGGCGTCGTCGACCCTCCCCGCGACGAGGTGGGCGACGAAGCCGAGCACGGCCGTGCCCCCGAGCACGATCGCCAGGCGCAGCGAGGGCCGGAAGACGCCGACCAGCGCGAGGAGGATCACGAGGTAGAAGAGGCCGCGAGCGTCCCCGGGCTCGCGCAGCACCTCGAGCAGCACGCTGACGATGATCGCGCCGAGGACGACGCCGACCTGGCTGCCCGCACCGCCGAGGATGACCATCGTGTAGACGGTGATCAGGAGGGGGAACTCGAAGTTCTGGGGGAACACGCTGCCGTTCAGCGCAGCTGCCACGGACCCGGTGAGTGCGGCGACGCTGGCACCGAAGGCGAACGCCATCAGCTTGAGCGTGTTCACAGGCATCCCCATCACCTCGGCGGCCAGCGCGTCCTCCCGCAGCGACCGCCACGCGCGACCGGTGCGCGAGTCGTTGAGCAGCCGGAGGGCGACGTAGACGAGCCCGAAGATGGCGAGCGCGACGTACAGGTACCGGACGCTGAACTGGCCGGTCGACGTCACCCGCGGCAGCGACCAGCCGAAGAAGCTGAAGACGTCGACGTCGAGGATCCCGTTGGGGCCGTTGGTGAGGTTCCTGCCGAACACGTCGTCGCCGTTGTTCGTCGCCGTGAGGAAGACCTGGAAGAAGAAGAGCGTCACGATCGCCAGGTAGTCGCCCGTGAGCCGGCGCGACGGGAGCCCGACGAGCCAGCCGGCGATGCCCCCGATCAGCGCCACGAGGGGGATCAGTGCGATCGTCGGGACGTGGATGTCGTACTTGTCCGAGGCGAGCAGCGCGTAGGCGTAGGCGCCGATGCCGAAGAACGCCACGTAGCCGAGGTCGAGCAGCCCGCCCCAGCCGACGACGACGTTGAGCCCGAGCGCCAGCAGCATGAAGACGACGGTGTCGAACGCGACGCGCCGCACGTAGCCGCTCTCCGAGAACAACGGCACGGTGCAGGCGGCGGCGACGAAGAGCGTCAGCCACACCCACCAGGGGACGACGGCCAACCGCTCTTCGAGGGTGCCGAGAACCCCGCCTCGGCGGGCGCGGCGCTCCCCGTGACGAGCGACCCACTCGTCGCGGCCGACCGCGGGGCTGGTCGGCGCCTCGGCCTCCGAGGCCTTGCGCGCACCGGGCTGCGGCTCGCTGGGGCTTCCCTGCTGGTGGCGGTCGTCGTGGTCGAAGCCGCTCACGTCACACCTTCTTGATGTCCGGCCGGCCGAAGAGGCCCTGCGGGCGGAAGATCATGAAACCGATCAGGATCACGAACACCAGGAGGTCGGACCACTTCGTCGAGATGTAGCCCTGCGTGTACGCCTCCGCGAAGCCGAGGATCAGGCCGCCGGCCATCGCGCCCGGGACCGACCCGATGCCGCCGATCACCGCCGCTGTGAACCCCTTGAGGCCGGCGAGGAAGCCGATCGCGGGGAAGGTCGGGGCGCGGAGCGCGAACAGCACGCCGGCGGCTCCCGCGAGCGCCGAGCCGAGCACGAAGGCGACGACGATCACGCGGTCGATGTCGATGCCCATCATTGCCGCGGCCTCGCGGTCGTAGGAGGTGGCCTTCATCGCCTTGCCCGTCCGCGTGCGCGTGACGAGCAGCCAGAGCACGATCATGAGCAGGAAGGCGGCGACGATGATCACGATCCTCAGCAGCGGCACGCGCACGTTGCCGATGTCGAAGCCGGAGAGGAACAGCTTGCCGTTGTCGAGTGAGAATGCGTCGTAGTCGCGCTGCTCGGCGCCGAACAGGACCTGCATCGAGTACGCGAGGAAGAACGAGACGCCGAGCGCGCTGATCAGCGGAGCGATCCGCGGCGCGTCTCGAAGAGGTCGGTACGCAAAACGCTCGATGACGACGCCGAGCACTGCGCACCCCGCCATTGCCGAGACCGTGATCACGATCAACAGAGGCCAGAGCGGCAGCACCGGGTCGGTCGCTCCACCGAGCAGCTGGAGGACGCCGAAGCCGATGAACGAGCCGACCATGAACACGTCGCCGTGGGCGAAGTTGAGGAGCTTGAGGATGCCGTAGACCAGCGAGTAGCCGAGCGCGATCAGCGCGTACACGCTCCCGAGCGTGAGCCCGTTGAGCGTCAGTTGGACGAAGGTATCCACGGGGAAGGCGCGAGTCTAACGTCGAGGAACGAGAGAGCGGCCCGGCGATCGCCGGGCCGCTCTGCTGCTCGATCGTCCCTCCAGTGCTAGCTGACGAGCTTGTACGACCCGTCGGACTGGATCTGGAAGATGTAGAACTTCGCGTTCAGCGGGTCGTTCGACTTCGTCGAGAAGCGGAAGGTTCCGCCGAGGATCGACGGGTTGACCCGGATCCGCTTCACGTTCCGGAACACGTCCTTCCGGTCCTTGATCTGGCCCTTGCCGGCGGTGCACGCCCGCTTGATCGCGTTCAGCGCAACCTGGACAGCGAGGTAGCTGGGGGGCCCGAACGAGCCGAGCTTGAGGCTCGGGTTGTCCTTCTGCCACCCGGCGATCAGCGCCCTGCTGGTCGGGATCCCGCTGATGTCGGGCGCGAAGTTCGACACGTAGGAGCCCGGGATCTTGAATGCACTCGGCGAGTTGGCTCCATCACCACCGAACATCACCGCACGCTTGCCCTGCTCCCGCATCTGCGTGCCGAACGTCTGGGCGTCGGCAGGCTGCTGCGTGGGGAAGAAGACGACGTCGGCGTCGCTCGGCACGCGTGTCACGAGCGACGAGAAGTCCGTCGTGTTCACGGACGTCGAGAGCCTCGTCGTGCTCACGCCCTTGCGCTTGAGCACGGCCTCGGCGGCGTCGGCGAGCCCGACGGAGTACGGCTCCTGGAAGTCGACCAGGACGACCTTGTCGGCCTTCAGCTTGTCGACCATGTAGTTCGCGTCCGTCGGCCCCTGGATGTAGTCGCCCGGGACGACCCGGAAGAAGAACTTCGTGGCCTCGAGCTTCGAGCCCTTCGTCAGCGACGTCCGTGTCGCCGACGGCGAGATGTGCGCGAGGCCGGCCGCTGCCAGCGCCTGGCTCGCAGAGGCTACGCCACCCGACGTCGCGGGGCCGATGATCGCAACCACGCTCTGATCGGCGATGAACTTCTGCGCCACGA
Source organism: Thermoleophilia bacterium (assembly GCA_029858755.1). Classification (GTDB taxonomy): domain Bacteria; phylum Actinomycetota; class Thermoleophilia; order Gaiellales; family Gaiellaceae; genus Gaiella. The sequence goes on along the minus strand of JAOUEK010000094.1, from coordinate 691 downwards.
CGAGTGCTTCGCCCGGGCCCTTCTCGACCGGCGTATCGCCGACCACGAGCTGCACGTTGAGACCATAGGTCTTCTTCGCGAGATTCTTGACCGCGAACTTCGCCCACGTGACCTGCTCCTGACCGATGAAGCCTCCACCGCCGGTGACGGGGGTGATCATTGCGACCTTCAGTCTCTTGCTGCAGCTGACGGCCTGCGACGCATCGGTGGCGGCCGTGCCCGTCCCGGCGGTCGAGGCCAAGGCCGCGACCACGAGGGTGGAGAGCGCAGCCAGCACGGCTAGGCGTCTCTTCATGCAATTCCCTCCTTCATGGGTGTACCCGTGTTTGACGAGGTCCTGCGCCTTCTTGTTGCACCCGCGCCATGAACGCACCGCCGATGCACGGCGATAGACGGACGACGTGGTCGCCGGCTCCCGTCGGACGCCGCAGGCCGGGCATCGCGGAACTGTCGCACCCTCGTCACTGACATGTCAACAGGTGGTGACCGGCGAACAGCCCGCTGCGCTCAGGCGGCGGCGCCGGCGACCAGCTCCACGAGGCCGCGCGCATATGCGTCTTCCCAGCGCTCTGCGCCGCCTGCCGGGTGCGCGCGGTCGAGCTCGACGAGCGCGTGCACGAGGTGGCTGCGCACCGGCCGCGAGCCGAGCAGGGAGGGTAGCTCGGAGAGGTCGAGCAGCCAGCCCGCGTAC
>JAOUEK010000118.1 GCA_029858755.1 Thermoleophilia bacterium | reverse complement strand
CGGTGCGCGACGCCTGCGGGAACGCGGCCGCCGGCCCAGGCCGCGGCGTCGATCACCTGCGCGAGCACGCGGGCCGCGAGCGGGCCGCGCCCGAACGGGGCGTCGGGCCGCCGCGCCCCGTCCGGCGCGAGCGGAGCGGCGTGCAGGCGCCGGCGGAGCGCTCGGAGCGACGTCACGTCCGCGGCTCGAGCGACAGGAGCGTGAGGTCGTACGCCTCCTCGAAGACCACGTCTCCGATCACGGAGTCGTTGTCGGTGCGCACCCGATACGCCATCCGAACCGGCAGCCCCGTCTCGCGCTCGACCCACCGCTCCTCGACGAGCGGCCCGCGGGAGGCGCCCTCCTCCTGGGCCTCGAGCCTCACGCGCACCGTCTCCACGGCGACACCTCCGACATCGACCGCCTCCTCGCCCACGACGGCGACCGTGCCCGCCTGCCTGGCGTCGCCGCCGTCGCACGCGTGGTCGGCCGCCTCGGGAGCCACCGTCGCGTCGACCAGCCACGGCGACCCGGTGCAGCGCCACGTCGTGGCGTCGTCCTGCCCGAAGAACGCGTGCCGCTCGGTCCAGCCGGCGAGCTGCTGGAGCACCCCGCTGCTCCCCCCGGTGCAGACCTCCCAGGTGGTGGAGCGGGTCGTGAGGACGTCCCAACGAAGCTCCATCCCGCACGACGCCGAGGTGACGGTGATGGTCGACCGTGGCGGGTACTCGTGCGTGGTGCCGCCGAGCGCGCTGATCGACTCCGAGCCGGTCGTCGTGTAGACGTAGACGCCGGCCGGGATCGGCGTGTCCCCGGCGGCCGCGGCGGCCCGGTAGCGCGCGAGCGCGTCGTCGATCGTCGCGGGCGTCGCCGTGTCGCGCAGCACGACCCGCCACACGACAACGGCCGCGACCGCGACGAGCGCGATCGCGGCGAGGACGACGAGGATGACGCGCAGCCTGCCGCTCATAGGCACCTCCGGTGCGCCTGAGCCTACAGCGGGTCGCGGCGCCGATCGCGGCCGTGGGTGCGGTCAGGCGGCCCCGGCAAGCCAGGCGGCGCCGAAGGAGATGCTGAAGGCGCGGCACCAGACGACGACCGTGGCACCGCCCGGCAGGTCGAGGCCGGCGGATCGCGTACTGCTGGTTGCCGTTGGTACCTTTGGGCCCCCCGAGCCGCGCAGCCCCGTCGACGTCATCGCCCGAGGACGAGCCCGGCACGACGTAGACGAACAGGTCGGGCCACGGGCCCGTGCGGAAGTCGGAGAGCGTGAGCACGAGCTCGCCGCTCTGCTCGACGACGGCCGCCGTGCCCTCGGTCGGTTGCGCGAGCCCGCGGAACGAGCCCTCGAGCGCCGCAGGCCCGGAGACGAGCACCTCGTCCACGGTGCGGTCGGTCGTCGACGTGTACCCGAGGTACGCGCCGACGCCGGCCACGAGCGCGAACCAGAGCACGGTGCGCGCCATCGAGGCGAGGAAGCCGTCGGTGACGATGCCGCCCGCAACCCTGATCCCCACGGTGACGACGGAGCTCGTGACCACTGTCCGCCGTGGTGCGCCCTTCCTGTGCGTTACGGCCGCTTACGCGAAGCTGAGATCGGCCTGACGGAGCGGCGCCGGAGTCGAACCGACCGAGCGTGGTTCGAGCTCGGAGGGCCGGGGGCCGCGGCACTGCGACACGTTCGTCAGACTGATGCACGACGCCGGCCAGAGCCTGGAACGCGTCGGCGGCGACGCCGCCCGTGTTGCCGCGGCAGGGGCGGGCCGGTGGCAGCATGTTGCAGCTCACGGTGGTGGCGGCTGCATAGCCCGCCCAGCACGGTCTCGACGCTCTCTCCCCCCGGGGCGGTAGCCGGCTCCAGGAACCTGGCGCCGTTCAGCGGTCGTTAAGCGCCGCGTGGGATCGTCTCCTCACGCTCAAAGGTATGAGCGGCCGTCGAGCGGAAAGGTGCGGATGATGGGTATCAGCATTCACAGCGGTGTGAAGGATTGGGATCCGGCGCGGGGCGTGAAGGACTGGTAGATCCACGTCGCGGTCGCGCGCGAGTCTGCGGTGTGTTTCGCCGGGGGCGCCGAGGCGCCCCCGTCGTTGGTGGAAGGTTCGCGCCTGATGATCGCTGTCGCCTGGCTGCCTGGCGTCTCAGCCGACGTTGGCGGCGGCGTCTGCGTGGGTGGCGAGGCGGCTGGCTCGGAGTTGGACGTCGGTGCGGGCGCCGGCGACGAGGTTCCCCTTGCTCTTGTAGAGCTCTGCGGCCTGGGTGAGGGCCCTGGTGGTGTCGGCGGTGCGGCGCTGCAATCGGTGGACTTCGGCGAGCGTGGTGAGCGCGTCGGCTTGGAGGTTGGTGAAGTCGGTGCGTTGCGCGAGTTGCACGGCCTCGTCGCTGAGGCGCAGCGCGCGCTTGTCGTTTCCGCGTCGGACGAGCGCTTTCGCGTGGGCGCAGCGCCACTGCACCTGGGCGCCGAGATCGCCTGTGTCGGCGTGCTTGCGGGCGTGGTCCGTGACCGCGACTGCTTCCTCGTAGCGTTCGAGCGCGACCAGTGTTTCGCCGAGCAGCGCCGCGATCGTGGGGAGCGCGTTGGTGTCGCCGATGCGTTCCAGTTGCTCGTAGCCGCCGCGGACGATGTGCTCGGCGCGTTCGGGCTCGTCGGCGAGTAGCTCGACGAGCCCGTACGCCTCGACGGCCGCAGCAGCCTGGTAGCGCATCCCCAGTTCGGTGAGAATATCGCGGTCGAGCGCCGCGAGTGCCCGTGCCTCGTCGAAGTCGCCCTGCATCGCATGCAGCACGGCGAGCGCGCGTGCGCTCGAGGCGACGATGCGTTGCCGGTCGTGGTGGCGCCGGCGAAAGTCCCGGCAGCGCTCGATCGCTTGTGTGACGGGCATCGGCCCGAACAACGCGGCGCCGAGGTAGAGGTTGACGCTGTTCGCCTCGAGTGCGCTGTTGCCGGCGAGTCGCGCATGCTCGATCGACTTGGCCAGCGCGCGCTCGGTCTCGGCGGCACGACAGTCGAGCCAGGTCAGCCATCCCTGTACCCACCAGGCGAGAGCGAGCCCTTGGTTGTCAGCGAGTCGTGTGAGCTCGCTGAGGGCGAGGTCGGCGAGGGCTCGCAGGTCGCTGGCGGAGTGTCCCGGTACCTGCAGCAACAGGCGCACCAGCGAGGCTCGTGAGCGCCATTCCATGGTGTCGTCTCCGGCGGCGGCTGCGGCGGCGATCGCTTGATCGAGCTCCGTCTCGGCGGCGTCGAGCCGGCCGATCTCGCGGAGGGCTTCACCGAGGTCGAGATGCAAGGCGGCCGGCACCTCGCTGTCGTCGGTGACGCAGTCGCGGGCGCGGCCGAGCAGGCTGACCGCCGTTGTCACGTCGCCTTGCCCGTAGCGCTTGAGCCCTGCTGCGGTGAGGCGTTCCCGTGCACGGCCGGCGAGGTCGCCGAGCGTGGTGTCGCCGGGTGTGACCTCGAGGCGCGCGCGAAACGCCCTTTCCAGGTGATGACCGATCAACTCGTCCGGTGCCCCGTCAGTCTGGCTCTTCTCGACGACGTCGGCGTAGCGCTCGTGGAGCTCCGCGCGGCGACGTTTGGGCAGCGTCTCGTAGACCGTCGTCCGGATCAGCGGATGCTCGAACGAGTGGGCGCCCGGAGGGCCTGCCGCGCGGAGGAACCCCCGTTGCACGAGCTCCTCGACCATGGGGCTCGCGGTTGTCGCACCTTCAGTGGGGGAGAGCGCGTCCAGGTCGGCGACGGAGAAGGTGTCGAGGAGGATGGATGCGACTTCGAGCAGCGCTCGCTGTTGATCGCTGAGCGTGTCGAGGCGGGCCAGCAGGAGCCCGCGCAGAGACGCCGGCACCGGCGGCGCGCCGGCGCCGCTTGCCCATTCCGCGTCGAGCACCGCGAGCTGTTCGAGGAACAGTGGGTTGCCGCCGCTCGCATCGACGATCCGGGCCCGCACGCGCTGCTCCAGCGGGTCGCTCGAGATCGAAGCGAGCAGCGTGTCGCAGTCAGCGGCGGGCAGCGGCCCGACCGCGAGCACGGAGCAACGGAGCTGCTCAGCCGCCCACGCAGGCCGGTCTCGCAGCAGTCGCGGCCTGGCTGTGCCCACGATCGCGATCGGACTGTCGAGCGTGGCGATCTGCTCCAGCAGATCGAGAAACACCGGCTCAGCCCAGTGCAGATCCTCGACAACGAGCAGCAGCGGCCGCTCCCGCGCAAGCGCCTCGAAGACCTTCCACACTGCCCGGAACGTCTCCTCACGACTGGTGCTCACCGCCTCCTCCTCGGGGTCGACGAGCACCAGGAACCGCGCGATGATCTCGTCCGGATCGTCCTCCGTCGCCACCAACCCCAACAACCCGCGGCGGCCGCGGTCGGCAAGCAACTGACCTGCGAGCTCGCGCAGCGGCGCATACGCGACACCCGCCTCATCCGGTAGACACCGCGTCCGAAGCACCGCCGCTTCGTCTGACAGCGCGGCGCATTCCGCAACGACCCGCGACTTCCCGATCCCCGCCGGCCCGCTCACCACGATCAACGCCGCGTCCCCTTGCAGCGATCGCTCTACCCGCCGACGCAGCGTGTCGAGCTCCGTCTCACGCCCGACGAGCGGCCGCGCGAGATCACGCGGGATCGCCTCCGCCTCCCGCCGCACCGCGACCAGACACACCCGGTCGTCCTCGGTGCGAACACTCACGCCTTTACCCACGAGCCCGTGGACGCGCGGCCCCAGGACGACGGAGCCTGCCGACCCCGCCAATCGCGTCACGACCTGCAACAGCCCGCCGCGCGGCGAGCCGTCCCCCACGACGACGTCACCGGACTCGACCGCGACACTGACGTCAACACCGGCACCATCCGAGCGTTCCCCGAACAGGTCGCGAACGATCGAGGCCGCCCGACACGCACGCAGCGCATCGTCCTCGTGCGCCACGGGCAGCCCGAACAGCCCCACCAGCGTGCCCGCCCCCGCCTCCACAATCAGTGCGCCACGCTGCTCGAGCACCGCACGCGCCTGCTGCCGCGCGCCCATCTGCAACGAATCGACGAGCTCCTCGTCGAGATCGTCGAGGCCGGGGCCTGCGACGGTCACCGAGACTGCGGTCACCGGTCGGCGCGCACGCGCAGCCGCCGTCCCGGGTTCGGCAGTCGGGGACACGGCCGGCGCCGCGATCGCCGGGTCGTGCTGCAGAACACTGCGCTCCAGCCTGCGCAGCTCCTCGCTGGGCTCCAAGCCGAGCTCGTCGACGAGCAGCCGGCGTGTCTGGCGGCACTCTGCCAACGCGTCCGCCTGACGGCCACAGCGATACAACGCCAACACCAGCTGACAGCGCAGCCCCTCCCACAACGGATGCTCCGCCACGAGCTGCTCCAGCTCCGGCACCACCTCAAGGTGAAGCCCCAACGCGAGATCGAGCTCCACCCGCTGCATGAGCGCGACCAGCCGCGCCTCCTGGAGCCGCTCCACCTCGACCCGCGCCAGCGACTCGAACGTCAACCCGTCCAACACCGGGCCACGCCACAAGCCAAGCGCCTCCCTCAACACCCCTGCCGCCGCGGCAGGATCAGACGCGGCGAGCGCAGCCGCCTCCCGCGACAACCGCTCGAACCGCAGCCAATCCACCCCGTCCGACGCCACCTCGAGCACGTACCCCGGCCCATGACGCACCAGCGCACCCTCGACAGCAGCCTCCGCCAACGCCTTGCGCACCCTCGACACGTACACCTGCACCGCGTTGATCCAGCTCGCCGGCGGACGCTCACCCCAGATCTCGTCCGCCAGCCGCTGCGCCGACACGACCTCGTTCGCACGCAGCAACAACACGCCAAGCAACACCCGAGCCTGCCGCGGCAACGCCATGTCGCGCTCGCCCAGCCGCAACGGTCCCAACACCCGATACGACACCATCAGCCGACCAACCTACCCGGCTCATCGAGCGCGCTTCGACCGCTGTCATGTTGCCGACCGGGAGAAGAGTCGCGCGACACGCGCGCGACGACAAGGTGCCGCATGGCACGAACGTTCGCACCCCCAAACCACACTGGTCAAGCCCCACGTACCCGTTCCCGTGTCGTGCGCCTCACCACGGCCGCATGGCCTGGGCAGGAGCTCGACAGACCCGTAGTCGGCGGCAGCCGCCTCGATGCCACCGGGCATGGCTGGAGCAGGGTGGGGTTCGGTGATGCGAATGGAGCGGCGCGCGAGTGGAACCGAACGCGCTCGTCTTCGCCGGCGACCGAGGACCGACGAGGCGGATCAGCGAGGCGGCGGCTGAGCGCCCTTGCGCTCGGTGATCACGCCGTAGTGCTGAGGCTCTCTGTGCAGCGCGAAGTTGAACATGTTCTCCTTCAGCGCCCGGCAGCGGTCAAGATCGCAGTCGGCGACGATCAGCTCGTCCTCGAGCGTCTCGCACATGGCGACGATCTCACCGGTCGGCGCGATGATCGCGCTCTCGCCGATCAGGTCGCAGCCCTCCTCGCGTCCGGCTTTCGCGACACCGACCACCCAGGTGCCGTTCTGGTACGCGCCGGCCTGCATCACCAGATGGTTGTGGAAGTTCTGTAGGTGGTCGTGCTCGGGAGCCAGCGGGAAGTGCG
>JAOUEK010000093.1 GCA_029858755.1 Thermoleophilia bacterium | reverse complement strand
GAGGGCGACTCGGCCTCCTCCACGGAGCTCTACGCGCTCCTCTCCGCGCTCTCCGGGCTGCCGCTGGCGCAGGGGATCGCCGTCACCGGCTCGGTCGACCAGCACGGGAACGTGCAGGCGGTCGGCGGGGTCACGCGCAAGGTCGAGGGGTTCTTCGCGACCTGCAAGGCGCGCGGGCTGACCGGCGAGCAGGGCGTGATCGTGCCCGCGGCGAACGTCCGCAACCTGATGCTCGACGACGAGGTCGTCGAGGCGGTGCGCGACGGCCGCTTCCACGTCTGGGCGGTGCGCACGACCGACGAAGGCATCGAGCTGCTGACAGGGCGGCGCGCCGGCCGCCCCCGCGCCGACGGCACCTTCCCCCCCGACAGCGTGCACGGCCTCGTCGCCGCCCGTCTGGCGGCATACGCCGAGGGCATGCGCAGCTTCGCCGAGCCGACGGGGGACGCGAGCAGCGCCGCGCTCAGCCCGTGACGGCGCGCCGGAAGAACCAGGCGGCGAGCGAGAACACCACGGCGGCGTAGGCGAGCAGCACGGCCAGCGGCGCGAGCACGTCCACGAGCCCGCCGCCGTGGCGGAGCACCTCCGCGAAGGCGTCGTTCGCCCAGGCGTGCGGCGTCACGTGCGCGATCGTGCGCACACGGTCGGGGAAGACCTCGAGCGGAACCATCGACCCGCCGAGCGCCGCCAGGCCGAGGCCGAGCACGAGCGCGAGCGCCCCGGCCTGCTGATCGCTCGAGAGCGCGCTGCCGAGCAGCATCGCGAAGCTCGCGCCGACGAGCGCGAAGCAGGCGACGATCGCCGCCGCCGCGGGCGGCGACCCCCAGGCGACCCCGAACAGCAGCGCCGAGCCGACGACGATGATCGCCGCCTGCACGAGCGCGATCGCGAGTCGCCCGAGCGACTCGCCCAGGAGCACCTGCAGATGGCGCGTCGGTGTGGACAGCATCCGGCGCGAGAGCCCGAGCCGCCGCACCTCGATCAGCGTCGGGGCGCCGAACAGCGACGTGAGGAAGACGAACAGCACGAGCTGCGTCGCGGCCCCGAGGTCGAACTGGCCGAGGTCGCCGGCGGCCACGGTCTCGTCCGCGGGGCGTACCTCGACGTCGACCCCCGGCACCGCCGCGGCGACCGTCGCGGCAGCGGCGAGGCGAGACTCGACGTCGCCCCCTTGCTCTGCGGCGACGAAGCGGGCCGCGCGGAGCACGGTGCCCTGCCGAGCGACCGCCGCCTCGACGGCCTGGCGGAGCTGGATCGACGCCGTGCCCGGACGGGCGATCCAGCGCACGGTGGCCGTTCCCCCGGCTTCCAGGACGGCGGTGTAGTCGTCCGGCACCACGAGGCCCGCCTCGACCCGTCCTCGCTGCACGGCCCGCTCCAGGGCGCTCTCGTCCTCGTAGCGGACGACGGCGAGGTCCTCGGTCGCGCCGAGGTCGTCGGAGAGCTGCTCGGCGAGTGGCCCGCCCGAGCGCTGGACGACTCCGAGGTCGACGTCGGTGGCGCCGAAGACGAGGCCCAGCATCGCCACGATCAGCAGCGGCAGGACGAGCACGAAGAAGAGGTTGGCGCGCTGCCGCGCGAAGCGCCTGAGGTTGACGGCGGCGATCGCGAGCGACCTCACGGCTCCACCAGCCTCGCGGAGCGGGCGACGGCGAGCGCGCCGAAGACGGCGGCGAAGGCGAGGATCGCGGCCACGGCGCCCAGCACCGCGCCCGGCCCGGCGCCGCCGGCGAGGTCGCCGAGGCCGCGGAGGAACCACGCGTGCGGCGTCGCCAGGCTCACGCGCTCGAGCCAGCCGCCGATCGCCGCGATCGGGAAGAAGACGCCGCCGAGCAGGCCGAAGACGAGCGCCACGATCGACTGGAAGTTGCCGGCCTGCTCGGGGGTGCGGGCGAAGGAGATCACGAGCGCGGAGAGCGCCGTCGCCGCGAGCACGCCCGCCGCGACGAGGAGCGCGACGCCCGCAGGGCTCCCCCACTCCGCGCCGACGATCAGGCTCGTCGCCACGACGAGCACGGTCATGCTGGCGAGCCCCATGACGATGCTGGTCAGCGCCTTGCCGAGCAGGATCGCGCGGCGCGACACGGGCGCTACGAGCAGGCGCCCGAGCGTGCCCTGGCGCCGCTCGTCGAGCAGCGTGGAGAGCCCGAACTGGACGGTGAAGAAGAGGAAGAAGACGGCCATGCTGGCGGAGTAGAACGTCACCGGGTCGAGCTGCTTCTTCGTGGCCGTCGCGTCCTCGATCACGATCGGCGGCGCCAGCTCCCGCGCGCGCCCCGCCAGCGCGTCGACCGGTCCGGTGGCGCCCGCGGCGAGCGCCGCGCCGACCGCAACCTGCGTCGCCTCGAGCTCGGCCGCGAACGTGTCGGCGATCGAGCGGGCGACCAGCACACCGATCGGCTGGTCGACGTCGCCGATCACCTCGATCCGGGCGGGACGGCCCGCGCCGACCGCCTCCGAGAGTCCGGCCGGCAGCACGAAGGTGGCAGCGACGTCGCCGTCGGCTGCGAGCCGGCGGCCCTCGCCGACCGTCCGGACGACCGTGAGCGTGGCGAGGCCGTCGCGCTCGAGGCCCGCCAGCACCTCGTCGGTGAAGCCGGTCGCGACGACGCCTCCGTCGAGGTCGACCACCCCGAACGAGAGCTCGAGGTCGTCGGAGGAGACGCCCGAGAGCGTCATCCCGAAGACGAGCGCCAGCGTCAGCGGCGCGACGACGGCGACGAGGAAGGCCGAGCGGTCGCGAACCCGCTGGCGCAGGTCCTTGCCGAGGATCGCGAGCGCGGGCCGCGCCATCGCCCGCTAGTCCCGCAGCGCCTTGCCCGTCAGGTGCAGGAAGACCGACTCGAGGTCGGGCTCGTGCACGTCCACGCCGTCCACCAGGCCCCCCGACTCGGCGGCCACGCGGAGCAGCTCCGGGAGCAGGCCGCGGGCGCCCTCGACGATCAGGTCGACCGCCCCGTCCCGCACCGATGCGGCCTCGACACCCGGCAGCGCCCCGCAGGCGGTGGCCACGGACGCGAGGTCACCGCTGCCTGCGAGCCGGACACGGTCTCGTTCCCCCACCAGCGCGACGAGCTCGCGGCGGGTGCCCTCGGCGCGGATCACGCCCGCGTCGATGATCCCGATGCGGTCGCACAGCCGCTCCGCCTCCTCCATGTAGTGCGTCGTGTAGAGCACGGCGATACCGCCGCCCGCGAGCGCCTCCACCCCCTCGAGGATGGCGTTGCGGCTCTGCGGGTCGACGCCGACGGTGGGCTCGTCGAGCACCAGCAGCCGCGGCCGGTGGAGGAGGCCGATGGCGATGTTGAGCCGTCGCTTCATGCCGCCCGAGTACTCGCCGGCGAGGTCGTCGGCGCGGTCGGCGAGCCCGACCACCTCGAGCGCCTCGCCGATCCGCTCCGTCGCCGCTGCGGGCGCCATCCCGTAGAGGCGCGAGAAGAAGCGGAGGTTCTCGCGCCCCGTGAGGTCCGGGTAGACGGCGATCTCCTGCGGCACGTACCCGATCGCCGCCTTCGCCTCCACGCTCGTCGTCGTCAGCGGCCGACCCGCGACGACCACGTCGCCGTCGTCGCGCTCGAGCAGGCCGCAGACCATCGAGATCGTGGTCGTCTTCCCGGCCCCGTTCGGCCCGAGCAGCCCGTACGTCTCGCCCGGCGAGATCTCGAAGCCGACGCCGTCCACCGCCACGAGGTCACCGAAGCGCTTCACGAGCCCTGTGCAGACGAGGACGGGAGCCGCGCTCATCCCCGCCAGCGAACCACTGGCTGCGACAGGCCGCAACCGGGGCGAGCCTGATCCGGGGTCAGTGGCCACCCCGATGACGCTCGCAGAGCCAGGCGTGGCCTCGCCGCCGCTCGACGCCCTCCCGAGCGGCTACTACCCTGCGTGCATGGAGACCGCCGAGCGGACAGCCGCGGCGCCGCGCGCCTCGGGTCGTTCTCGGTGGGCGCGACGGGTCGGCACGGCGCTGATCGTGCTTGGTGTCGGCGTGCTCGCGTGGACGCTCGTCGTCTGGCAGTGGAACGACCCCTTCACGTCGCTCTACACCCGCTGGCAGCAGCGCCAGCTCGAGTCGGACTACGCGGCGCTCGTCGAGCAGCAGCCGCCACCCCCGAAGCCGTCCGTCGCCACCGGAGCGCCGGCACCCGATCCGGAGGCCGTGATCCGCGCCGAGGCGACCCGGTTCCGGAAGAGCGTGGGCGAAGGCGACGCGATCGGCCGCATCGTCATCCCCCGGCTCGGCGTGAACATGATCGTCGTCAACGGCACGGACACCGACACGCTGAAGAAAGGGCCCGGGCGCTACCTGGGCACGTCCATGCCCGGGCAGGGCCAGCTCGTCTACATCGCGGGGCACCGCACGACCTACGGCGCCCCGTTCGCGAAGATCGACGAGATGCGGCCGGGTGACCGCTTCCGCATCGAGATGCCGTACGCGACCTTCACCTACGAGGTCACCGGGCACCGCATCGTCGACGACCAGGACCTGTCGGTGCTCGAGTCGAAGGGGTTCGAGCAGGTGGCGCTGCAGGCGTGCCACCCGCGCTTCTTCGCCACGCAGCGCTACATCGTGTACGCGAAGCCGGTCTCGGCGACGTGACGGGCGCCGGTGCCGCGCCGGGAAAGTAGCGTCGTGGGCGCGGCGGCGAGTCCCGGCTACGAGGTCGGACGTACGGGGCGTCCCGACACGAGCACGGCCACCACCCACCCGAAGCCCGGAGTCGCCCGACGGCGAGCCTTCTGGAACGGCCACCTCCTTGTCGTCATCTGCCTCCTCTGCGGCGCGCTTCTGTTGAGGCTCCCGGCGCTGTCCCAGCCGTCGATCGAGCAGCGAGAGACCCAGAGCGCGCTGCTGGCACGTACGTGGTCGGCGAACGACGGAGCTGGAGCGCCGGAGTGGAGGAGCCGCGTGCTCCGCGGCGTCCGCGAGACGGTCAAGCCGATCGAGCCGCCGCTCCTCGACGGGCTCGCCGCCCTCTCCTTCAGGCTCACGGGGCACGAGGGCCTCTGGGTCCCCCGCCTCCTGTCCGCCCTGTTCTGGGTGACGGGGGCATCTTTCTCTACCGCATAGCAGCGAGAGTCACCGGGGCGCACGGTTCGCTCGTCGCACTCACCCTCTACCTCGTCTGGCCGTACGGCGTATGGCACAGCCGCCTGTTCATGCCGGACGCGACGATGGTCGCCGTCCTGCTCGCCGCCGCACTGACCGTGATCCGGTACTGGGAGCGGCGGACCTTCCGTCGCCTGTGGCTCGCAGGGGGCGTATCGTCCGTCGCCGTCGCGATCAAGCCGGGGGTCGCCCTGCTCTTCCTCGTCGCCCTCTTCTTGGCGCTCGCGTTCGCGCACCGCCGGTTGCGCTCCACCCTCACCTCCGGAGCGTTCCTTCTTTTCACCGCGCTCTCCCTCGCGACATCGCTCGCGTACTACGCCTACGGCGCCTGGGTCACCGACTTCATCTCCTCCGGCGCCTCCACACGACGTGTGACACCCGACCTGCTGATCACGTCCGGCTTCTGGAGCGGGTGGTGGCGAATGGTCTCGTACCTCCTGCCCTTCCCCCAGCCCCAGCCGTGGCTGGCTCTCCTCCCTATCGTCGCAGGACTCGCGGGGCTGGTGGTCGCTCGTCCCGGGACGCCACGCGCGATAGTCGTAGGGCTCGCGACCGGCTACGTCGCGTTCGCCCTGGCGTTCGCGAACTACACGTCGACCCACCCGTACTACTCGCTCGCGCTCATCCCCGTCCTCTCGCTGTCCGTCGGCGCACTGGCAGGAGCGCTGGTGGAGCGGCTCCGGCCCGGGCGTCGGTGGGTGCTGCCAGCGCTCGCGGCCCTGCTCGTCGTCGTCGCCGGCGTCGCGAGCTACAAGAGCGCTGCCGTCCTGCGTGGCCCGGAGCCGACGGCGCGGATCGCCGACTACCGCCGGATCGGCGAGCTCACGGACCATACGACCCGAGCCCTGGTCGTGGACGAGGAGCTCGCCACTCCAGCCATGTACTGGGGTTGGATCGTCGGCCGCAACTGGGAGCTGGACTACAACGAGACACTGCCGCCGTGGCTCCGTCGCGCCGACTTCGACTACCTCGTCGTGGTGGGCCTCGACCAGCTCGAGCGCTACCCCGGGCTCCGCCTCTTCGCGCAAGGCCACCCCGTCGTCGGCGCAGGCGACGATTACGCGGTGTTCGACCTCCGCCACCCGACGCGCAGCGGGGCGCGGTCGGCCTCTGCATGAGCGGGGTAGTTGGTCGTTGAGCCTCACCTGGCTGCCCATTCACGGGCTCACCTGCGAGGCTGAACGCGTGGCGCCGAGACGACGAGCTCGGCGTCACGCCCATGACTGCGACCGCAGCCATCGACTGCCGGGCCGTCACCGCGTGCATCGGCAACCTCCCAGCGGTCATCGACAGGCCCGTCGAGACATCGAGGCGCTTGGGATGACCCGCTCGTAGCCTTCGATCGTGGACGCCGGACACAACAGGAGCCAGCGAGTAGCGGGATCCGCCACGTGGGCTCTGCTCGGGCTGACGGGCATTGCCGCAGTCCTGCGCTTCATCGGTCTCGGACAGAGCTTCACCTACGACGAGGTCTTCACTGTCGAGATCATCCGGAGCTCGTTCGTAGGAATGCTCAACGCGATCCCCGACTCGGAGTCGACTCCTCCGCTGTTCTACGTTCTCGCCTGGTCGTGGGCGAAAGTCGCCGGAACCGACGAGGTCGGACTCCGCGCCTTGTCGGCGACGCTGGGGACGGCGCTCGTTCCCGTCGCCTACGCAGCCGGTCGCTCCCTCGTCACTCCGCGCGTCGGTCTCGTCACGGCTGCGTTCGTTGCCGTCAGCCCGATGCTCGTCTGGTACGCGCACGAGGCGCGCGCGTACACGCTCTTCGCCCTGTTCGGCACGGCGGCGATCGCGGCGTTCGGCGAGTCCCTCCGGAGACCGGACGACGACACGCTGCTCTTCGCGTGGGGTGTGTTGTCCGCACTCGCGCTTGCCACGCACTACTTCGCGGTGTTCGGGATCCTTCCCCAGGCGCTGTGGCTGCTCTACGCACATCCTCGGCGGAGCGGGGTCGTACGGGCACACGGGCCGCTCCTGGTCGTCGGCGTGATCCTCGCGCCGCTCGCCATCTACCAGGCACGAGGCGGCTACGCGCAGTGGATCTCGTCACAGTCACTCGTGCAGCGCACGAAGAACACGCTCGTCGAGTTCCTGTGGCAGGCGCTTCCAGGCTTTGCGCGTGGGTCGATCC